>CACYXH010000085.1 GCA_902778245.1 uncultured Lachnospiraceae bacterium
CACAGATCCTTTGCCATTGGTTCCGGCTACGTGGATGACCTGAAAGCTTTCCTCCGGATGTCCCAGCCGTTTCAGTAACTCTATGGTATTTTCCGCTTTTTTCTTGGTCGTAAATTTCGGTACTTCCGATATGTAATTTACTGCTTCTTCGTAGTTCAATGCCCTGTCCTCTTCTGCTGAGTTTTTCTGTCACCCGATTTGCTGTGCTGCTCCCATTGCACAGTAAATATAATACCGCTTTCCAGAAAAGTTGCAAGAAGAATTTTTCGCAAGTTTCGGCAGACTTTTTATTTAGCATATATCTTAATTCAGTTTACGGTTATCCTTACTCTCTTCTTTACCCCGTTCGCGGAAATTATGTAGATATAACACTGTCCCTTGCCTTTCGCAGTTATCATTCCTTTTTCGTTCACAACTGCTACCTTTTGATTCGTGGACCAGTAACGCAGGCGCCTCGTATGACCTTCGGACAAGAGTTTTTTTGCTTTGCTCTGCTTCACGATCTGCACGGAGAGTTTCCTCTTTTCGTCCTTTGTCAGCGTATAGGAAGATTTCGTAGTCTTCAGTTTCTTTACGTTTGTGTACTTGCCGCTGTTTTTTCCTGCCACATGGACAGTCAGGCTGGTTGCGATGTACTTCTTCTTGCCATTAACCATGCGCCATGCTCTTACCCGAAATTTATAGGTTGTCCTGGAATTGAGCTTTGTACCCGAGATTTTGCTGATCTTCGCCGAAACGGTGCTGCCCTTCCCCACCGTCTTTACCAGCTTTTTGCTGGTCAGGGATACGCCGCATTTTTCCGCAAAGATATCATATCCATCGGCCCGATTCACCTTTCCCCAGGTCACCTTGATCGACTTCCCGCTCCAGGCTGCGTTCAATTTTGTGTTGATAGCGTTGTTATTTGCCTGCAGCTGTTCAGCAGTCTCAATCAGGGCGGGGACAACGTGTCCGGATTTCAGCCTGGCCCCACAGTCATTGCAGTAAACGTCTCCTGTATAGCCGTCTTCTTTATAGGTGGCCTGTTTTGCTTTTTTGATCACCGTTTCCTCATGACCGGCAGCTTTGATAATGACGTCTTCAGGGTCAATCTCATCCTCACCATCTTCATCTCCAAACAGCAGGCCGCAGACGCTGCACTTCCAGTATTCATCATGTCCATCCTCGGTGCAGGTGGCCTTCTTTTCCGGTATTTTCGTCAATTTATGCCCCAATGCAGGTTCATATTCCTCGCCGCAGACTTCACATTCCGCCGCATCGGTACAGGTGGCGGTTCCGCCGTAATGCTCCTCTGTTTTCTGCGCTCCGCAGACCGAACATACACATACATGAGCGGTTTCGTCCTGATCTACAATCTCATACTCGTGTTCTCCCCAGGTAACGTTATCTTTGAAGTTTTCGAACGTACAGGACGGATTTTCTGACTTGTCACTAAAACCGTACAACTGGCCGTCTGTTCTGACACATTTTCCAATGGATACGGAAAGGTTAAAAGGATCGGCGGGCGTAATACCTGTCCAGGAATAAAACGCATAATTTTTTGCATAGAGAAAACCTTCAACCTGAATATCGGGCGAATATTTCCGGCCAGTACCCCATACATCCTCAGCTAATCCAATATTTTGGCTGACTACATTTCCCCCTACCTTCAGTTCCCCGTTTCCACAGATAATTATAGCAATTTCTGTCACATTGATATCTCCGCCTACCACCACAGGACTTCCGGACTCCAGTATCGCACCGTAATGAGCGGTCAAACTACCTCCCACCGTAATTTTACTGCCATAGGCTCTGAGAGCCCACTCATCATTGCTTTCACAGCCCACATCTCCCTCTACGCTGACGCTACCGCCATTGCCAATTATCCATCCGTTCTTCACATCCCCCAGCACATGCACGGTGGAATTCTCTGCCCCGGTATAAATATTGCTGATACCTTCCACATCTCCCCCCACCGTTATTACTGCGCCGTTGAGTGCCTCTATGGATGCATCCGGGAATCGACGCGTATTCCCATCAGATTCATCACTTACGGATACATTTCCCTGCACAACCACCCTCGCTCCGCTGCCATCTGCATAAATTCCATCATACCTGCTGGGATTGAAAACATTTCCCAAAATCGTAACCTGTCCCATACCGAATACATGCACAGGTGATGATCGGTAACATGATACATCCCCGCTTACCGTTACTGACGCCCCATCCTGCACACGGATGCCATCATAAAAAACAGTCAAATCTCCTTTTATCGTCACTGAAGAACTATCGCGCGCATCGATTCCCTGAGCCGAAGAGGTTACATCCCCCTCCACGGTCACCTCTGCTTCACTTACTTCCGCTGCATAGGAAAAGCCTTCCTCGCAAGAAATATTTCCAGTCAGAAGCACTGTCATCTTTCCAGTAATCGTAAATTGAAACTGGACATCTGCATTTATCACAATTTCCGGATCCACTTCGCCGCCAGCTTCATTATCCCTGGAAATCTGTATTCCTTCAAGCACATATCTGCCGCCATCCGGTTTCACAGCATCCACCGCATAGTTTACACCCGGTTTTGCCAATAGACTTATCGCTGTAAGATCAATATCATTTCCTACCTTAATCACTACATTTTGTTTTGTCTGAGGATCCCCGGCGTTCCATGCCGCCAGGAATTGTTCTTGTGTAGTCACGGTTGCGATACCAGACGCAGCGTATTCCATAGTATCTTCCCCCATCACGGAATCGGTTTCCCCGGGGAAAAGCACTTCCTCAATCAGGTCATCTGCGGTTCCCTTTTCTTCATCTCCAGACAGTTCTTTTGGCGTGTCTATATATTGATCCTCAGAAAACTCATACCCTTCTGAAACCGGATTTTCCGCTGCCTCTGCTTCCGCCCCTTGTTCTTCCTCATCTTCAATCAATGTATCCTGACCCTCCAATTCGAAGATGTTCTCCTCAGCGTAGGCCGGGAACGATAACTGTGATGTCAGCATCGCTCCGCACAATAAAATTGCCAATCTTTTCGCCTTGTTATTCATGGTTACTCCTCCCTCGGTTATGAAATGTTTAAGTTTCTTTTTTTTAAATATCCCGCCTTATCTATCGGCACGCATTTCACGAACACAAATACATTTTTGTAACTTTTCCATTTTTCACATACATGACCAACCCCAATCCGTTGTATCTGGTCATCGTAGAATTAAATCGACTTCTGCTTAGTCTGATAGAATGCATATCTCCACCACTGGAATAAAATTTCACATTGCCAGCCAGTTTAAATGTCCTTTTCTTATTCTTTAATAATGTTCCTTTTTTCCCATTTGTTCCGCTATATCTTTCCAATCTTCCCCATAAGATGATTTTATTACCAGTGAATTTTGCCTTATAAATTGCCCCATTGTCTCGATACCACACCTTATTGATATTAGCTTTCTTTGTCATGGCACCAACATAACGGTACGTTTTCGCCTCCGCCTTCATACTACAAACGCAGCACAATACTAACATTGATAAAATAACGATCAAATAATTCTTTTTCTTCACAGCCTTCACCCATTATTCCCATAGTTTCAAAGCAATTCCCCAGTGTTTGTCAGTCCTCACCACCGGTATATCTATGGTCTCCTCGTACTCGTTTTCCTCACCATCTGAATTGGTCATAGTTACAGTTACCTTAACTCTCAGAAGATAAGCTTCTTCTGCCCATTTGACCTCATCTTTGACCAATTCCTCGTACTCGCCTATCAGCGAAGACGGATCCGGCACTTTTTTACTGCCGACGACTTCCAATTTTACAGAATACTCGCTGTCTGGAAACTCCTCTAAGAATTCATCCTCATCACCTATCATATCCGCAATGTTGTCTGTGAACGCTCCACGAATCAAGTCCATATCTTTGTTATTAATGCCTTTCTCCAGCTTTTTGATTGGCTCCAAATAAGGTTGTTTTTCTCCTCCATGCCCCCAGATCACCGCCGCCAGGATAATGATTGGTACAATCATCAACAACAGTCTGGGCATTCCTTTTTTTCTGGTGGATGAAATCATACTGGACAGATTTGCCAGTATATTCTGTTTGCTTATGCGTTGCCCGAAATTTTCCTGATAATTCCGCCCCTCTCTTTCCTGTCCCACCGGTGTTCCACAGCTGACACAAAACTTCGCTCCTGGTTTTAATACATTTCCGCAATGTGAACAAAATTTAGACATTTTAAATTCCTCCTTTTTGTTTTTCACCTTATTCCTTTTCCCCAATGATATTGAACAGAATTTTATTTGTAATAGTACCTTGTGGTCTTGCCACTGCGGTGGACTTGTTATTTTTTTTATAAATATAGTCTAACATAACTAATTTTAAATTTTTTCGAAGTATCTTCCACTTTTCCATCATTTCTGGTAGAATAATTTCAATACCCTCTATGACCTTACACTACACAGGAGTTTCACTATGAAAAGTCAGGAAAAAGAAAAAATCTGTGCCAAAATCATAGAACTACTGGCCAATAACGGCGGCAAAATGAAATCTGCGGATCTGCGGGAAGCCATCGGAAATCCTCCCCTTAGCACTTTCAAAGGCTACAAAGATTTTTTGGCGGAGCGCGGCTATCTGCTGAAGACCACACGCAATTACCTGGAATTAGATACAGATACCGCCCACCCTCTGATAGAACAGTTCACGAAAGATACTCTTCCGGAATGGCAGATTTTGTTTCAACTGAGCAGTTCAAAACTTCCTCTGACCCAGGAACAAATTTATGACGGCTGCGGGGGACTGATGACTTCGTCAAAGTGCTATCGCATTCTAAAAAAACTCCGGGAAGAGAAAAAGTTTCTGGAACACCTTCATTTCACACATCCGGACGCTAAGGGGCAATATTGCAATCGGCTTCTTCCTGCTGCTCCTGCCATTTTGATAGTATCTGAAGAAAAGCTGGATGAATTTTGCGCGGAATTTTCCTGTTTTGAAAAATCAGATCCAGTCCACCAGTCTCTGCTTCCCTTCTTTACCAGGGCCAGCGCCCTCCTAAACGGAGGTTACGAACTGGAGAACGACTTTTATCATGTCCACGGAAGGCTGGGAAATCTGTCTGCCCGGGATCAGGAAATGATGAAAAAATTGCAGAAGTATCCCTATGCTCGACGCCAGTTCCTGATATCCCACTATGTATCCGAAGATGAACTGTGTACCTGCAAATTCTCGACAGCATATATCATCTACAGCATGGACAAAAACTGCTTCTATCTTCTTGGCGAAAGCCAGGGTTCCCCCGCCATCATCCGAATGGATCGGATCAAGGAGCTGAAAGAAGCTCAGGAAAGCAACCACTGCTTTCACAGTCCAGTATATTATAAAATCTATTCGGAGATGTTTTCCATCTCCGTAGACCCTCCGGTACATGTACGGGTTCGTTTTGAAGGAGTTTACAACATCCAGCAAAAACTGTCTTCTCTCGCTTCCGCCCGCCCTGCCGCCAGAGTGGCATTCACGGACAGCGGAGACCTGATTTATACCGATACGGTAAGAGGGTTACCGGACTTTGCTCACTATATCCGCAGTTTTGGGAGCAGCGCCATCGCAGAAGAACCTGCGGAACTTAAAGAATTACTATTGGATTCTTCTAGAAAGGTGATAGAAAATTATGAAAAGCAGTTCCATTTCGGATCAGTATAATAATGCCCTGTTTCGCCTTACCCAAGAACTGGCACTGATGGGGTCTTTGGATTGCGATACTACTATCCACTCTATGGCCGAAACAATGCAGATCAATATCGCTCAAATGCGGGCAGACATCAGTATTCTGATGAAAAACCGTTCTTTTCGCTTTGCTCTGGAAGGCGGAGATACAGACCTTTTGCTGATTGATCGTCTGCGTGAAATTGATGAAGCGGCAGCCAAACCAGAAGAAGCCCGGAAACTTTCGTGTCTGGCAAGCAAAATCAGGGAGGGGCTCTTTGATCATACGCTTTTACAACTGGATATTGAATATTTTGATAATTGCCTCAATAGCCAGACGTTTTTCATGATGCTTACCCCCTATGAAAATAGCTACTTGAAGAAACACTTCAAGGGTCTGTTTTTTAGTGAACCCGAGGAAAGTTTTCTAATGAAAGATCTGATTACTCCGGTTTCCGAGAAAATCGCCAGTCTAAAAGAAGAAATAGAGATCGCAATCCTGAATAACCGCATGGTGTCCTTCCAATACAAGTCCAAAGAGGACCAGCGATATGGGAGTTCAGAGGAACACGCTCCGCAATTGCTCTGTCATAATACAAGCCAGAACACATTTTATTTGATTGACCAAAAAGGACTTGCCTACCGGCTTGACCGAATCCGCAATTTTAAAACACTAAAAAATGTAGCACCTTCTCTCTCCTCTGATGATGAGCAACGATTTCAGATGCTTTGGGGAATCGGAGGGTTTGAGGAAGAGCCGGTCCATGTAAAGATACAGCTGCCCTCCCAGCATCTCACAGGCAATCTTCTGCAAAAGATCACCCTGGATACCAACCGGAGGACAGCCACCCGTAAAATCTATGAGAAAGACGGCGACTATTACTATGAAGACGACATCATAGGGATAGAAAGTTTCACTTCCTGGGTGCGAGGTTACGGTGCCTCTATGATCGTGCTAGAGCCGGTATCTCTGGCCAGAACCCTGTACGATTCCGCCAAAAGACGCCTACGCCACTACGAGTTAGGAACCTTTGAGCGGTGATCGTGACAGTTGCTGTTCCCGCATTGAGATTATCGGAATAGGTTACTCCGTAATCGATCCCCTCTCCCATATGCCTCTGCAGCAGAGCCTTTCTTTCCGGAAAGGATCGCGGGTGCAATTTTTTCTGTCCCATACGGCACGGTTGATCTTATTATCCGGCAAAATCCGATAGGAGAACATACTATTCAATTTTGCAAAATCATAAAAGATAATTACTCTGTTTTTAATTTCCGGCGTTCAGCCGTATCGTCACATGTTCTTCCGTGACATCCTTTTTCTCAGAGGAGGGGCAGTACTTCGGAGCCGTCTTCGCTCTCAGCGTCACCTGTATTTCCTTTATGTCCTCCAGAGAGACGTTGGAGCCGTTTTTCACGGTCCTATGGCCGTTCCACTTTTCGGATACCAGAAGGATCTCTTCGATCTTGTAGCGCTTGTTCGCCTTGATCTGCAGCTTCACCTTCCCGCCGGACGCAGGCGCATTCAGCGCTTTTGCGCTGTAGTACTTGACCTGCTTTGCGTAATTCGCTTTACCGATCTTCAGCGTGGTCAGCGGGTTCATCCGCTTTAAGGTCACCCTGCATTTCAGCTTATAGGATTTTCCATTCTGTCTCAGCGTAAAGGTAACGGTCGCTTTTTCGTTGTTCTTAAAGGTATATCTGCTCCCATCGCTGCGATACTTCGGAAGAATACGCAGCCCGATGATCCGGCTGTTCTCCCCTGCATAGTTTCCGCAGGGAACCACGGCCACCTTCGGATTCGAGGATTTTACGCCGACGAAATCCGCTCTCGCAACGTCCTTATTCATGTTCTTGATGAACAGGAAGCTGGACGCTGTCTCGAACACATCTCCCGTCCCATCGACGGTATCATGGGTGAAATAGACCGTCTTGCTCTTTTCGCAGACCGGCGCCTTCACCTTCGCGGCAAACGCATTCATCGGCGTAAGAATCGCCATTGCCAGGATACTGATGATAAAGATACGCAGCATTTTCATCGTTTTACTCATGATTTTTTCTCCTTTAAAATTGCTGTTATTTGTAATAGTACCTTGTGGTCTTACCACTGCGGTTGATGGACAGGTCACAGTAGGTTGTCGTGAATCTCGCCTCTGCAAACGTCACCTTCCCGGTCTTGATCTTGCGCAGGGTTTTTGCCCTGCTTCCATTAAGATTACACCGCATCAGGTACAGGTATCCTTTCGCATATTTCGTGTAATAGATCTTGTTGGAAAGGATCACCGGCGGAACACTGGCCTTGCTGATGGTCTTATACTTTTTGGAAACGATATCGAAGATGCTCGCCTTCCTGTAGCCTTTATCGTAGGACGCATTCGCCTCCAATCCAATCACATATCTCCCCCGGACCTGGCCAACGAGATAGATTCCCTGTCGGACCAGTTTTTTGGATCCTGCCTTGTAGGTCCACAGGGAGAGGTACGACCCATTTTTCTTTGTCGGACTGGCTCCCCAGAACACCGCGGTGGACTTGTACTTCCCAATGAAGCCCAGCGAACCCTTTGAGGTGCTTGCCGCCTTCTTCCATCCGGAAGCGGTCTGCTGATAGAGCGTGGAAGCGTAGCCGGTCTCCGACTGCTCGATCTTATAATTTTTTCCGTTCAGCGTGAAGGTCCTCATGCCCGCATGCGCGTTGCAGGCCCCCACCAGAAGCAGCAGCATTGTTAACAGCAGCATCATTACTTTTTTCTTCTTTCCCATAATAGATCTCCTCTCATTTCTTTGTACAATTTTATGGTATCATTATTACTTGTAATGGTCAAGCATTTTTGTAACATTTATGGTTCAAAAAATGCTGAATGGTTATCCCTTGTCTATTGGGACTGTCTTGTTTATCCTGCCATCCGA
>CACYXH010000086.1 GCA_902778245.1 uncultured Lachnospiraceae bacterium
TGAAGATGAAGGCGTAAGGATAACGGATAACAGGGCTGCTGTATCAGATGATATGGCAGCCCGGATTTTGGAGGTGGAAAATGAGCGATTATAACGCAAAGAATTATACCGAGCAGGGCGGTGAGGTCACTCATATCGGCGGAAAGATCGTCTATGACAACGGCTTGATGCCGAATATGAGCACGGCTGATGTGACAAGCGATACTGTGGCAAAAGTCAGGACCAGCCTGAATGCCCTGATCACGAATCTTAAGAATGCGGGTCTCATGATAGGTGATGCGTTCACGATGCAGTATGCGGCGGTGACGGACAGCGTTGCCGGTCATGCGGATCGTCAGTACAACACAGGGAAGATTTCCAGTGTTGCCGTGGATAACGACGCGCATACCATTACGATCACTTTGTCCGATAAGGTGAAGAATCTTAAGGATTTCGAGGCTGGTAATGGCTGGGGCAAGCATAAGTGGCTTGGAGTAGGTCTTGGGGTCGGGATCTCTCCGATCACCGGTCTTTATTACAACGGAGCTGCTTTGAGTGCAGAGGATGTTACGGAAGCGACTCAGTGCGGTCTTGATGCCGGATATTTTGTCCGCTGGGTTGCGGCTGATCTGGTGCTTGCCGGTAATAACACCGAGAAGTCGGTTGATAACTTCACATTGTGGGCTGACGGGTATGCAGAGACAACCTACAAGCTTGTGATCGTGGAGCCTGAGGATGATTCCGAAGAGTAAGAAGTACGGGGCGGTGGAGAAATCTGCCGCTCAAAGGGGTCCCCGCGAAGCCTGCTTCGTGGGGAGAGGACGAGCAGCGGAATGAACGAGCTTGCGAGCCTGTGAGGAAGCGAGAGATATGGAGCTTGTGAGGACGAAAGAGGTGAATACAGATGACTGTAACTGTGGATGAAATGAAGAATTATCTGCGTATTGATTACGAGGATGATGATTCCCTGATCGAAAACTTCATAACGGCGGGTAAGAAGCAGTGCATGGATATCCTGCGGACGGATGATGAGGCTGACCTGGATGATTGTGCCAACGGAAAGATCGCTGTGCTGTTCACGGTGGCTTATCTGTATGAGCACAGGGAAGAGGCTGACCATCACGCGATGGATCTGACGCTTCGGGCGCTTCTTTTCGGAAGCCGGAAGGAGGGATTCTGATGAATGTGGCGGCTTTGAGATCGAAGGTGTCATTCCAGAAGAATGAGACCGTGACGGATAAGTACGGCAATCATAAGAATGCCTGGACGGATTATTATACCTGCTTTGCCACGATCGGAGGCGAAGGGCTGGCAAGTTCTAAGGAAGAACTGGTTGCCGGCACTACGGTTGAGGATTTTTCCATGACGGTTACGGTTCGTTATTGCAGTAAGGCTGCGGCGGTTACTTCCACGGGGTTCAGGGTGATGTTCCTGGGTGAGATTTATAACATCGAGAACATTGACCACATGAATTTCCGGAAGAAGTCGCTGAAGTTTACCTGCAGGAAGGAGCGGCGATGAGTCAGACGATAAAGATCGACCAGCTGGCGGATACCGTGATGAAGGGCATGGAGGAATACGCCAAGCTTGCGGCGGATGACTTGAAGAAGGATGTGAAGAAAGCAGGGGATACCGTGAAAAAGCAGATCGAAGGCACGGCTCCGAAGAAGACCGGGAAGTATTCCAAGAGCTGGGCGGTGAAAAAGACCAGGGAGACTTCTAATTCCATCCAGGTCGTGGTGCATTCCAAGAGGTATCAGCTGACGCATCTTTTGGAGTTTGGCCATGCGAAGAGAGGCGGAGGAAGGACAAGGGCTTTTCCGCATATCGCGCCGGCGGAGCAGGCAGGAATCGAGCAGCTGACACGGGATATCGAGAGGGATTTACGGAAGGGCGGTTAAATATGACACATGAAGAAGTGATGCAGATGCTGTCGGAACTGGATATCCCTTTTGCGTATGACCATTTCGCGGAAGGGGAAAGTCCTGATCCGCCGTTCATCTGCTTTTTGTTTCCGGGTTCGGAGAACTTTTCAGCGGACAACGTGGTGTATATGGAGTTTTCCAACCTGAGTATTGAACTTTATACCGACGAGAAGGATCCGGAACTGGAAGATCGGGTCGAGGCTGTGCTGAATGACCACGAGCTTTTCTGGAACAAATCGGAGGTATGGATCGAAACTGAAAAACTATACGAAGTGCTGTACCAGATGACGGTATAGCGGAAAGAGAGGTTTATTATGTCGAGTACGAATAACAAGGTGAAGTTCGGCCTTAAGAACTGCCATTATGCGAAGGCTACCCTTGATCCGGATACCAATGTCGTGACATTTGGTACGCCTGTCGCTATTCCCGGAGCGGTGAATCTGTCGCTGGATCCGGAGGGTGATACCGAGCCGTTCTATGCGGATGATATGGTGTATTACACCACGGTCGCCAATAACGGATATTCCGGTGATCTGGAGATCGCGCTTATTCCGGACAGCTTCCGCAAGGATATCCTGAAGGAAACCGAGGATGCCAACGGTGTGCTTGTGGAGGATTCTACGGTGGAGCCTGAGCATTTTGCTCTGCTTTTCGAGTTCTCCGGGGATAAGAAAAAGATCAGACATTGCATGTATTACTGTACCGCTGCAAGACCGACCATCGAGGGTAAGACCAATGAGGATTCCAAAGAAGTCCAGACGGAAACGCTGGAGCTTACCGCGACTCCGCTTCCGAATGGTCTGGTAAAGGTGAAGACCGGTGCCAACACTTCCGATGCAGTTTACAACGGATGGTATTCCGGTGTTTATCAGACGGAGAGCGCACAGGTATCTGCGGTGCTTACCGGGATCACGATCGGGAGCCTGAACCTTACGCCTGAGTTTGATGCCGGCACTACTTCCTACACGGCTGAGACCGTGAATGATGAGGATGCTGTATCGGCTTCGGCGGCAAGCGGAACGGCGGTTACGATTCTGGTAAATGGCGCGGCTCATACCAGCGGTCAGGATGCGACCTGGGAGAGCGGAACCAATACCGTGACCGTGATCGCAAGCAAGACTGGATGCACAAGTACGGCTTATACCGTAACGGTGACAAAGAACGGACAGGGTTGATAAAGGCAGGCAGGGCTTCGGCTCTGCCCATTCTTATGATTGGAGGAAAGTGAAATGGCACTTACAAAGACAGTAAATATTGATGGCAAGGATGTGACTTTCAGGGCTTCCGCTGCCATTCCAAGGATATACAGAAACAAGTTCCATCGTGATATCTATAAGGATCTCCATGACCTGCAGAATGGGATTGATGAAAATGATCCCGAAAATTCTGCGCTGGATTCCTTTTCGCTGGAACTGTTCGAGGATATCAGCTACATCATGGCGAAGCACGCGGATCCGCAGGGTGTCCCCGATACACCGGATGAATGGCTTGACCAGTTTGGAACTTTTTCCATTTATCAGGTGCTTCCTGAAATCATAGAACTTTGGGGCTTGAATGTGCAGACGCAGGTGGAGAGTAAAAAAAACTTCGAGCGACTGACCGGGAGATGACAACACCGCTCTTACTTCTAAGGGCGGTGCAGCTTGGCGTGCATATCAGTGAGATGGATTTGCTGACCATCGGCGAAATCAATGATATGTACACAGAGATGCAGCGGGATGAGGAACCTCATGATCAGATCGCATCTCAGGATGATATGGACAAATTTTGATTAAAGTCGGCTAATTAAAATAACTGCCGAAATTAGTTGAAATATTCCTTTAGATAGTGTATAGTATAGGCGGAGGTGATTTATGTGAACGCAATCGCTGAAAACAAGAAGTTTATCACAACCGCTGAACTAAAGGATATGGGCTATTCATATTACAAGATCAGTAAGCTTGAAGAGCAGGGCATACTGTCACGGATAAACCGGAGCACTTATGAGAACCTCACCTATAAGGGTGATGAGAACGACTTCTTTAGTGCGGAAGCTTTTGTGCCGAATGGTGTAATATGCCTGATGAGTGCAGCTCGGTATTACGAGCTTACCAATTTCCTGCCTGATGCCGTGGATGTCGCTATTGAAAGAAAGAAAAAGGTTAATACGCTGCCAGAGTGGCCAGAAATCAGGATTTTTTATTTCGATACATCTCGGATGGATCTCGGAGTAACCGAAGTCAGGGAGGGCGATAACTGTTTTCATATATTTGATATTGAGAAAACTGTGGTCGATATCATTTACTACAGGAACAAGATCGGGATTGAGGAGACATCTGAGGTACTCAGGAATTATCTTAAGCGCAGGGACAGGCAGATTGACAGGCTGTATGCCTATGCAAAACGCCTGCGCTGCGAGAAGATTGTAAGAACATATCTGGAGGTGCTTGTGTAATGAATGCTGATTCAGTAAAGGCGAGGCTTAAGAACTTCGCAGTAGAAAACGGCTGTACTTTTCAGGAAGCCCTTACCTATTATGGGCTGGAGAGGACAATCTACCGCATCTCCGTGTCAAAATATGCGGAACAATTTGTTTTAAAGGGTGGGATCTTTTTGTATGCGGTATTTGATCGCAAGTATGAACGGGCAACGACGGATGTGGATTTACTTGCAAGGCGTATATCCAATAGCGGCGAGGAAATGAAGAATATATTCCGGGATATTTTATCTCTTGATATTGATGATGCGCTTGTATTTGACACAGACTCCATAACTGTGGAGGACATAACAGAGTTTAAGGAATACCACGGTCTTCATATTTCGGCTGTAGGGTATCTTGACCGGACAAGGATTCCGGTGGGAATTGATATTGGCTTTGGAGATGTGATCTATCCTGATGCAGTGAAAATGGACTTTCCTGTTATACTCGACATGGATCCGCCGAGAGTAAACGCCTATTCATTGGAATCATCTATTGCGGAGAAGCTGGAAGCTATCATACATAACGGTTATCTGAACAGCAGATACAAGGATTTTTACGACATCTATGTTCTTTCCCAAAAGTATGAATTTTCTTATATTGAGCTTCGGAATGCTGTTGTGGAGACCTTTGAGAACAGGAAGACACAGATGACAATGGATTCTGCTGCGTTCGGGGATGATTTCCTGAACGATCCGATGCATCAGACAAGATGGAATTCATTTCTAAAAAAGAAAAAGGCACTTATCCAGGTACCCATGGCAGATATGATGGTACGGATAAAAGTATTTGTCCGTCCATTGCTTGAAGGAAAAGTGAAATCAAAATGGAATCCTGAAAATGGAATCTGGGAATAACATAATTTGAAATGCAAGATGCGTTTCAACAAATTACATATTTTTTGAGAAAGATCGGGAAACCGGTCTTTTTCTTTTACCCAAAATCAGGAAGGAGGGAATCGGATGGCTGGACGGATCCAGGGTATCACCGTTGAGATCGGCGGCGATACCACCAAATTACAGACAGCCCTGAAGGGCGTTAATACAGAAATCAGAAATACTCAGAGCCAGCTGCGTGATGTCGATAAGCTCCTGAAACTTGATCCGGGGAATACGGAACTTCTGGCACAGAAGCACAGGCTCCTGGGGGATGCCGTCAAGGAAACGAAGGAAAAGCTGGAGACCTTGAAGACGGCAGCGGAACAGGCAGAGCAGGCACTGAAGGATGGCACAATCACGCAGGATCAGTATGACGGCCTGCAGCGTGAGATCGTTGAAACAGAACAGAAGCTGAAGTCATTGGAGGAACAGGCGAAGGCTTCCGGCACGGCTCTTCAGGATATCGCCGCAAAGGGTGAAAAGCTGAAGACGGTCGGTGATAATATCACAAATGTCGGACAGAAGTTCATGCCTGTGACTCTGGGCGTTGTGGGACTTGGTACAGCGGCGGTGAAAACTGCCGCTGATTTTGATACCGCCATGAGCAAGGTTGCAGCAGTTTCAGGCGCTACGGGATCTGAACTGGATGCCCTGAGGGAAAAAGCCCGTGAGATGGGAAGCAAGACGAAGTTCTCCGCATCTGAGGCAGCGGAAGCCATGAATTATATGGCGATGGCAGGCTGGAAGACATCCGATATGCTGGAGGGTATTGAAGGCGTCATAAATCTGGCGGCTGCTTCCGGTGAGGATCTGGCGACAACTTCCGATATCGTGACTGACGCTCTTACGGCTTTTGGATTATCGGCTTCTGATTCTGGGCATTTTGCGGATATTCTTGCAGC
Organism: uncultured Lachnospiraceae bacterium; assembly: GCA_902778245.1. GTDB lineage: Bacteria > Bacillota > Clostridia > Lachnospirales > Lachnospiraceae > Merdiplasma. The sequence goes on from CACYXH010000086.1 coordinate 6,143, forward strand.
GGCTTCAAGCAATGCGAATACGAATGTCAGCATGATGGGCGAGACCTTCAAGTATTGCGCTCCGATTGCAGGTGCTTTGGGATTTTCTGCAGAGGATACTGCGGAAGCGATCGGTCTGATGGCGAATGCCGGTATCAAGGGTTCTCAGGCTGGTACTGCACTTAGGACCATCATGAATAACCTGTCCGGGGATGTGACGGTATGCGGATCTGCTATCGGTGAAGTGACGATTGCGACTACAAACGCAGATGGTTCCATGAGGGATCTGTCGGATATCCTGGCTGACTGCCGGACGGCATTTTTCGGTCTGACAGAATCAGAGAAGGCACAGGCGGCTGAGTCGCTTGTTGGTAAGAATGCGATGTCCGGATTCCTGGCTCTGATGAATGCCGGGGAAGCGGATATCAATAACCTTTCATCTGCGATTGATAATTGTGATGGTTGTGCTGCCGGTATGGCTGAGACCATGAATGATAACCTTGCCGGTCAGCTGACGATCCTAAAGTCACAGCTGCAGGAACTGGCTATCTCTTTCGGAGAATTGCTGATGCCTGCGATCAGAACCATAGTCGGATGGATCCAGAAATTCGTGGACTGGCTCAATTCGATGGATGAAGGAACCAGAAAGGTTATTGTCACGATTGCTTTGGTGGCTGCGGCTATCGGCCCGGTGCTAATCATCGTCGGTAAGGTGATCTCTGCCGTGGGTACCATTATGACTCTGGTGCCGAAGCTGGCGGGTGTCATCAATGCAGCGAAGGGTGTATTTGCAGCATTCAATGCGGTATGCGCGGCGAATCCGTATGTGCTGATCATAGCAGCTATCGTTGCCTTGGTGGCGGCGTTCATTTATCTCTGGAATAACTGTGAAGAGTTCCGGCAGTTCTGGATTGATCTGTGGGAAGGCATAAAAGAGATCGCTATTGCCGTATGGGAGGCTCTGAAGGAGTTTTTCACGGCGGCTTGGGAAGCAATCAAGACCACGGCAGAGACCGTGTGGAACGCGATTTCTTCCTTCTTTACCGGGCTTTGGGAAGGTATCAAGAATATCTTCACGACTGTGGTAAATGCGATCAGTACATTTCTGACGAATGCCTGGAATGCGATCAAGAATACCGTGACTACGGTGTTCAATGCGATAAAAACCTTCTTCACCACGGTCTGGAACGGGATCAAGTCGGTTATCATGACAGTAGTGACGGCGATTTCCACATTCCTGAGTACGGCTTGGAATGGTGTCAAGACCGCAATCACAACGGTGCTGAATGCGATCAAGTCCGTGGTGACAACGGTCTGGAATGGCATTAAGAATACGATCACGACTATTGTGAATGCAATCAAAAATGCAGTCACGACAGCCTGGAACAATATCAAGTCTGCGGTATCAAATGCGGCCAATGCCATAAAGAATGCTGTTTCCAATGCTTTCAATGCGATGTTAAGCGGCATCAAGAATGTCTGCGGAAATATCTATGGGGCTGTGAAGAGCGGATTTGATAAGGCGATCAATTTCGTGAAGAATCTGGCGACTCAGGCTTTCCAGTGGGGAGCTGATTTCATCGGTGGAATTGTCAATGGTATCAAGTCCATGATCGGCAAGGTCGGGGATGCGGTTTCATCGGTTGCGGACAAGATCCGGAGCTTCCTGCATTTCTCCGTGCCGGATGAAGGACCGCTCACGGATTATGAAAGCTGGATGCCGGACTTTATCGGAGGTCTGGCCAAAGGCATTGAGAAGAGCCGGGGCATGATCGAACAGGCAATGCAAGGCGTGACCGGGGATATGACGATCACTCCGAGAGTGATGGCTGCTTCCGGTGGTTATGCCGGCAGCGGTGTGAATGGCGGTGATCTGATCTCCGGTATCAATACGGCACTGAATACGGCTCTTGCAGGCGGAGGTGCTGCAGGGGATATCGTGATCCCGGTTTATATCGGCGGTGACATGATCGATGAGATCGTGGTAACTGCTCAGCAGAGAATGAATTTAAGAAGTGGAGGCAGGTAAGATGGCACATATGCAGTATCTTGTTTTTAACAACGAGAATATACCGAAGACTGTCTCTTATTCTGTGAATCTGTCGGATGTGGAGGCGGACAGCGGCGGTGTGACGGAAGCGGGAACCACTCAGAGGGATGTTGTCCGTGAAGGCGTGGTTCAGATCAGCGTGACCTTCCGGGTATCGAAGAGGTGGCTGAATAAGTTTTCGGCATATAAGAAGCTGGCGAGCATTACCGTAGGATATCTGGATATGGAGACCATGAATATCGTCAATACGCAGATGTATATTGACGGGTATCAGGTAAAGCTGGTCAGCGATACAAGCTATGGGAGCTTGTGGGAGGTGAGTTTTACGCTGAAGGAGTTCTGATAAAAAATTCACACACTTATCGGCGATTCTGTGGTATAAT
>CACYXH010000087.1 GCA_902778245.1 uncultured Lachnospiraceae bacterium
CCCTCCTTCACCTGCGCAAATGCCGACAGCAGAACAGCGTCCATGCCAAAGCAAAACAACTTTTCATTCTGTATGATTTTATATCCGCTGCGCTGCAGATCGTCCAGGCGCTCTCCCGGCCGTAGCTTAATTTCCATCATTCTTTCTCCAGGGTTTCCAACTGTTTTTGTTCCTTGTCCATCCCTTTTTTCTTTTCTTTCTGCTTGCGGGGCTTGAACTTCAGTTCGCTTACATCGTACTCCTGTAATTCTTTCTCATCGTCCACATCCACCAGGATCTTCACCTTCTGACGCAGCACATTGACGCTGGATACTTCGCCCTTCAAGCCGGTGACCGTGGTCACGGTATCGCCGATCCCGGGCAGCTTGCTGTTTAAATATTCGTAAGTTTCTTCCTCATTTTTCAGGCAGCACATCAGCCGCCCGCATACACCGGAAATCTTCGTAGGATTCAGGGAAAGGTTCTGCTCTTTTGCCATGCGGATGGATACCGGAGCGAACTCTGAAAGGAAGGTACTGCAGCACAGTGGTCTTCCACAGCTCCCGATGCCTCCAAGGATCTTGGTTTCATCTCTGACGCCAATCTGCCGCAGTTCAATCCTGGTGCGGAACACAGCCGCCAGATCTTTCACCAGTTCTCTAAAATCAATTCTGCCGTCCGCCGTAAAATAGAACAGCACCTTATTGTTATCAAAGGTATACTCCGCGTCGATCAGTTTCATTTCCAGCTCATGTTTCCGGATCTTTTCCTTTCTTCTGCGTTCGCCACCCGGATCACCGGTTTTAAGGGTTGTACTACCTTTCCCTCCGGTACCTCCTGGACTTTTCCGGTCACCGTTCCATACTCTATGCCCCGGGCGGTCTCCACGATCACATGATCTCCCACCTGTATCTTGTAATCCTTTGGATCAAAATAGTATACCTTGCCCGCATTTCGAAAGCGGACGCCTACGATCTTAACCATTTTTTCTGTCTCCTAGATAATCTATTTCAATTTTCCTTCATGGTAAGGAAAAGTAATTCCATCGTCAATTCAAAATTTACATTGGCATCAAGCCTTTCTTTGGCCGTCTGAATCGCCTGCAGGATCAATTCGATTCCCTCATAAGAGCTGGTACGGGCATTATCCCGGATGCTCTTCATCTGATCCTTGAATACGATTCCATCCGCATCCTCATTGATGGTGATCTTATACTGCACTATGCTCTTTACCGACGCAACGATCTCATTGATATCCATTTCTTCTACGTTTCTAAGAAGCTGCAGCGCCGATGTTTTTATCTCATGGAAATTATCTGAAGAAGCCAGCATCACGGCTTTGCCGATATTTCCCTGGGCAAACGCCACACATACCTCCGCCTGATAATCCGGAATCTCCAACCTTTCCATCAGATACTGTTTTACCCTGCTATCTGGCACAGGTCGCAGATTCAAAAGCACACAGCGGGACCGAATGGTCTCCAGCAAAGACTCCCCATTGGATGTCAGAAGCAGTATAACCGCATAAGCCGGCGGCTCTTCCAGTGTCTTAAGCAGCGCATTCTGTGCCTGCACTGTCATCTTTTCCGCCTCCGCCACAATATATACCTTATATTTCCCATTGTAGGGTTTGATCTGAATGTCGTTCACCAGCTGATCCCGTATTTCATCGACACCAATACTGTTTGGTTTTTCATGGGTGACGTAAATAATATCGGGATGATTACGGCTGCCCGCCTGTCTGCAGGAACGGCAGGCTCCACAGGGCTCGCTCCCGCCCTCCTGGCACTGCAGCGTCATGGCAAACGCGTCCGCCACTGTCCGCTTCCCGGAACCCGAATCTCCCTGAAACAGATACGCATGACTGACTTTATTCATTTGAATGGCATTCTTCAGATGCCGGACCAACTGCTCATGACCGATAATATTCTGAAATCCTGACATTTTCTGTCACCTCCCGGGAACAAACATACATGATAATATCGATGCCCGCGATTGCTATGCCGCGTCTTTTACATCTCAGAATAAGGATAACATATTATTGACTAATTTGCAAAACATTCTGAATTTCCCGAATATACTGCGCTACCTGCTCTATGCAGGCTTCCCGTTCCTCATCATTCTGAAACCGCTTTGTTATTCCCGCCTCCCGAAGTTTTTCCGTGGAAAAGTCCCGCTGATCCGCCAGAAACCTCCTGCACATTTCTTCATATTTTGGTTCCGTCTGCTTGCGCTCCCGCTTGAGGGCGCGTTCCAGCCGTTTCCCATCTTCCACCTGAATATAAATGGGAACTACGCATTCTTGACCATAGTATTCTTTCATCTTCCGGTAAGAATCCAGCACGCCGATGGTCAGATAATCTCTCTGATCCAGTGCAATGTGTTGGTCATCTACCGTAAAGTACTTCCAAGGACCATGAATCGTCTGATATTCCCGCAGTTCAATTACTTTCCCCTCTGCCAAAAACTTTTGCAGTTCTTCTTCGTCCGTAAAGTGGTACTCCACCCCGTCCGTCTCTTTGGCCCGGATGGGTCTGGTAGTATAGATCACCAGCGGATACAGCTGCAATTCTTCCCGTTTCAGAAGTTCCTCGTAAATGGTATCCTTCCCGGAAGAACTCTTCCCCATAATATAAAAAATCTTTCCCATGTTTTTGTACCTTTTTCCTATGAATAGTTATGTGTCCATGATCCGAAGATACTTCATTTCGTAATCTTCCATACCCTGCAGAGAATATCCCCTCTCCCGGTAAGCCAGTAATTGATGTAACAATTCTTTTTTCATGCGCTCTCCCGGGACGATCAGCGGTATTCCCGGCGGATACAAATAGATGTACTCGCCGGAAACGTGATTTTCACAGTCCTCCAGCCGGGCTTTTCGCTGCTGCCCCATCTCCGCCTCCGCTATGGTCATGCAGATCTCGTTCCTATCTATATCCGTGTTTCGCCATGCCGCCTCTGACGTTTCTCTGGTTTTATCATCCAACGGTTCTTTCTGATTATTTATCCTATTATCCGAAGACTGGTGTGCCTGTGTATACATCCGTCTATCCAGTTCCCGCAGAGCCTGCGCGAGCCGCGAAAATCCTTCTTCATCGTCCCCCACAGATGCCAGTGCCAGCACATAGCTGCCTGCTGCCATCTCAGGTTCAATATGGTACGTTTCTCTTAAGATTCCTGCAAGTTCCATACCACTCAGCCCGGATCGTCCGGCAGAAATTATGATTTTGGACGGGTCGTCCGCATGAAACACGTTCAATCTCTTTAAATCCCGCATTTCTTCCCAAAACCCCCGCAGCCGCCGGGCAAACGTTTCAAACAGCTCTGTTCCTTTCACCTGCAGCATTCGAATGCACTCATCCATAGAAGCCATCAAGACATAGCTGGGGCTGCTGGTCTGATAAATGTCCAGCATTTTTCTCAGTTTTTTTCGGTCAACCAGGTCTCCATTCACATGTAAAAGAGCCGTCTGCGTCAGGGATGGCAGCGTTTTATGCAGACTGTGGATCACAATATCCGCCCCCTGTGCCGCCGCATTTTCCGGAAAGTCCGGGTGCATTCCAAAATGCGCCCCATGGGCCGCGTCCACGATCAGCGGAATATCAAATTTGTGGACCTCCTGCGCGATGGCTCTCACATCAGATATCACTCCGTCATAGGTGGGGGAGGTCAGAAAAACCGCTCTGATTTCCGCTTCCTGCTGCAGAGCTGCGCGAACTTCCTCCGCCCGCACCGGTCCGTTCCATTCTCCGGAAAGTTCTTCCGGGAAATCAAATCTGTTCTTTGCATCACAAGTATATTTTTCAGGATACAGATACACTGCTTCCAACCGGTTAATAAACACCCCGTGATAAGCCGCCTTATGGCTGTTTCTGGACATTAACAATTTCCCGGATGGCGCGCATGCCCCAATGGCACTCAAGATACCGCCCGTGCTGCCATTCACCAGAAAGTGTGTTTCCTCCGCCCCATATAAACCAGCAGCTCTTTTCTGGGCTTCAAGAATAAGCCCCTCTGCATGGTGGAGATTATCAAAGCCTTCTATTTCTGTTATATCGAACGTAACCGGATCGACTACGCCGCCCAGCCGGCGCTTGTGCCCCGGCATGTGAAACGGATAATAGTCCATATCGCGATATTTGATTAATTCATCATATAGATATGCCACTGTCTTAATTCTCCCTGCAAAGGGGCAGCCCATTAAGCTCCGATATTTTCGGCCAGAACTTTCCATATGGAGGCTCGCTCGTATCCCAGCCTCCAGGCCGCGATTCCGCCAAGCTGATACTGGTCTACCAGTCTCGCTTTTTTTGCCAAAGACTCCTCGTTCTCTATCCAGATTTCGCAAAGAACACCATCGGCCGTGTTCCAGGCCACATAATTCTGCCCGGAGGCATCATCCCATGTAGGAGTCAGACCATAGGTCTCCAATGTATTTTCCACTGTCTGCATGCCGATAGACTCACTATTGACCGCAGTACTTCCATCGCTGTATGTAACCGTATACCAGATCCTGGTGTAGAACGGCACTCCGCTGATTATCTTCTCTGCCGGAATATTTGTCAGCATACCTGTAATGCCGTTTTCCTCGAAACTCAGGGATGCCACACTTCCAGCATCAGACCCCACGTAATGCTCGTCATACCCCATCATGATCACATAATCTGCAACCGTTCCGAGTTCTTCATAGTCATAAAAATAATTAAAGTCCATGGGAACAGGAACGTCAATTGACAAGATCAGTTTGTTTTTCCGACAGGCGATGGATAATTCCCGGGCAAACTGTACATAGCTGGAGCCGGTCTCCTCACGGATATACTCAAAATCAAGGTTTATTCCCTCCAGGCCCAGCCGCAGAGCGTCTTCTACCAGATACTCCACCATTTTTCGGCGTGCTTTTGTGGAAGACAGCAAAGTGACCGTGTCTACATCTGCGCTGAAATTATTGATAAGTCCCCACACTTGCAGTCCCGCAGCGTGTGCCTTTTCAACATACTCTTCACTGGCCAGAGAATCAATCTCCCCTGCATTGTCTTTCACAGAATACCAGGTAGGGGAGATTACATTCACCCCTGTCATATGCGAGGTATCCTCCTCCAGATAGGCATTTCCATCATAGTTGTCAATCTGATGCCAGATTAGATTGACTTTTTCCCCGAGACTGATGCTGCTGTATTCCTGCTCCTTAAATTCTCTGGTCACTTCAATCTCTTTTACATCCTCCAGCCGCTTACTCTGCACATAACCAATGTAACCGTCAGGGGTCAGCACCTCGAACCAGTTCTCCAATTCATCCAAAATATACACCGTATCTCCCTCATGGACATCGGTGAGAATCGGGCTTTTGATTCCACCCTGATAGCGTACTGCGGCATCCTTTTTCACAACAGCTGCCAGCTGCATCCCCCACTGGTTCCGGATCAGTACGTGGGAACTCTCCCTCTCCAGTGTGTACTGTACATTTGTGTAGAGCTGCAGAAAATCTGCTGATAAGTACAGCCCGGAAGCTCTTTGCAGTAATATGGCCTTCCCGTACTGCCGCTCCTCCCCGTCTACCATGTAATCAGCGCTGTCCACAGGTATCTCATAGGTTTCCAGGGCAGTCGTAAATAGCATCTGCTGGTTTTCTTCATCCCAGAAAAATCTGGAATTCAGACTCTCCCGCACCAGACTGTATTCCAGGTACAGATCATCACCCTCCAGAATACCTTTTTTGTCTGTCAGGTGATCCTGCAGCACTACAGCCACTTCCTTTTGCTCCAGTTCGCCAAAGTATTCCGACGGTTCCATCCGTTCCCTGGAAGGCATAAATTTCTGTACCAGAAATACACCTGACGCAACAAGAATCAAAAGAAACGCGATAATAACCGGTCCTGCTTTTTTTCGTATTTCCGATTTTTTCCTTTGCATAACTTACCTCCCCGGCAAAAGCTGTTAAAGGTAAGTATAACAATAAAATTCCAATTCGTCAGCAATTTCAGAAAAGATTCATAAAAGATTCACTTTTTGCACCTTGGGGGAAACCAGGGCGTATAACTTTTCACTCTTTTTCTGCAATGTCGATAAAGTCCACTTTTCGGATCCTCTTCTGATCGTCACTAACGAAATCACGCATATAACTGCTTTCCTCCCTCAAGCAGGCTGAGATAACCCGCTCAGGAGCGCATGGTCTGCCATTCAGACAAATGATGCAGCCGTTTTTTCTGTATTCCTCCAATTCCCGAATAAGCGCCTGTTTTATCTGAATACGCGAATTTTCCTTCTTCATCCTTATCATCTCTGCATTTTCCCGTTTTGCTTTGGAGATGTGTTTGTTCTGTGATCTATTTAATTTCCTCAATAGAAGCAAAACGTGAAATTTCCTGAAAATTTAATATTTTAATCATTGCGAAATGACGTGTTTCATGTTATGATTTATCAACTCTTTGGGGCAGTTGCAAAGAATTTTGCCTATGTTTTGTGAATGACTGCGGGATCCTCCGCATAATAGATGTCATAGAGATGAAACAAACAGATCGTTTGTTCCTTAAACATAAATGATGTGTTCCTCCTTTCTTGTTTATAATTCGATACACATCATTTCACAACACTTATTATATATAATTTGTTGTGATTTTGCAAGGGTTTTTTATCCACTTTACATAATCTTTTTATTTGGATATAATAGTGTTATCTATAGATTGGATGTGATGCTATGAAAATCGAAAAAATTAACGAAAATCAGATTCGCTGCACTCTGACCAGAGAAGATCTGGCAAACAGAGAGATTAAACTCAGCGAACTGGCCTACGGCTCGGAGAAAGCAAAATCCCTTTTCCGGGATATGATGCAGCAGGCTGCCGATGATTTTGGTTTTGAAGCGAATAACATTCCTCTTATGATCGAAGCGATTCCTATCTCTCCGGATTCTATCATTCTGATTATTACCAAAGTGGAAGATCCGGAAGAGCTGGACACCCGTTTTTCCAGATTTTCTCCAGAGGAAAATGCTACAGGAACAAGCGCTATTTCCAGCCTGGCCGAAGCACTCTCAGGAGCGGATGACATTCTGGATCTGATCCAGAAGCTCCAGCAGGCCCGCAAAATTGCCGCCGAGAAAAATGGCCAGGTTCAGCCAAATACGGCCGAAACTGTGGTTGAAGAGGAATTGCTTCCGGATGATGAGAACTCAGAAGAAATCTTCTATCTGACACGTTTTTACCTCTTTAACGACCTGGAGACTGTGATCCGTGCTGCCCGCGTGCTGGCTCCCGGCTACGCCGGCCCCAATGCACTGTTTAAAAACCCTGCCGAGCAGAGTTATTACCTGCTTTTGAAAAAGGCGGATACGGATGCCGCGCAGTTCAATAAGATCTGCAACATCCTGTCAGAGTACGCCCTCCAGGTGAACTACACTCCCGGTATGGAGGAGTACTTTACAGAGCACATGGAGGTTTTGATCCCCCAGCAGGCCATTCAGCAGCTGGCCAGTTTGTAATTCCGTTATTTCAAACCTGCCATTCCGGGTTTTTCCGGTATGGCAGGTTTAGGTTATTTCTTCAGTAATGGAATTATGGTTTAGAGGAATATTTTTCACGTTCAGTCTCAGGAATCTTCAATGCCTCCATCGCCAGATCACGGGTAAGCCCCAATGTTTCCATCAAACTGGCAATATGTCTTAATGTGCTTTCTTTTCTTCCTTCTTCTCTTCCTTCCTCTCTTCCTTCCTCTCTTCCATATTCCCGAATTGTCCTCATATGGGCTTCTTCGTCATACTCATAGATACTCATCGCTATAACCTCCGCCTTGTTATTCTGAAGAAACTCTTTCAGAACACCTTGCTGAATACACTCATCTACTGCTTTATGCACTGCCGCATCCCGTTCCATAAGTTCCAGATTTCTTCTGACACAAGCCACAAAATATGCATAGTCTCTCAACGATCTACACCTTGACATCAACTCTCTGTTTTTTCCTTCATTTATATTAAGTACAGTGACGATCAGCTCTAATTCCGGTCTGTCCATTGGCTTCTCGAACGCCGAAGACAATCGGTATTCCAATCTTTCCGGCTGATCCCGTGTCCCATTGTAAAAAACAATGAACCTTGGTGTCGGTATCAATATCAGCCGCTCTCCATACAGGTCTTCCTGTAATATCAATTTCTGTAAAACGTCCGCAACATATTCCAACATTCTCAGTGGCATATTGGGATTTATTGTAGATTGATGTTCATACAGATTGAGAGAACAGTCAAACACAAAGGAAACATCATTTTTCACATTCGTGTAAATCGCATTCTCCAAAGTGTTAATCTTCAGTAAATCCGGGTCTGTATAATCCGATTCATTCACGCTATTGTACAGTTCCAACAGTTCCCTCGGATTTTTGTAAATCATGCGAAACACCGTGTCCTTATGATTTCGTTGAGTTTTACTATAAATATCCTGACTCTTTTTCTTTCGCTTCTTTTGCTTCACTATATCATCCTCCTTATATACAGGAAGGAATGTGAAGTTTTCCTCCCTGTCCATAATAATTTAACAGGGATTTACGGAGAATTCCGCGTTCAGAAACAGCATCTGCTGCAATAGATAATATATTAGAACCTATAAATCACTGCCAAAAATAGTATACACCATAATTTATGATATGTGAAGTTATAATATCTTAAATGATTATTAAATCACACAAAAAAAAGGGACCGTTGCAAAAATTAGCCAATATTTTTGCGACGGCCCCCTCAATTCCTCACTTTCTACTTGTCCAGTGCGTCCACGAACGCATTCAGTCTGGTCAACAGAAGTTCCGGGTCGATGCCATGAACCATAGCGGCTTCTTCCAGAGTCTCACCCTGAGAGGACGGACATCCCACACAATGCATACCGCCTGCCATCAGAACGCCTGCCAGATTCATATTAATGTTCAAAATCTCACCGATTGTCATATCTTTGGTGATTTTTGCTGCCATCACAATTTCCTCCTTCACATAATTTGGTGTGCCTATTATAATACTTTCCCCCAAATTATGCAAGCATAACAAGCCAGAACCCGATTTCAAACAGGTTGTGAATAGTAACCTCTGTTCTGCATTTTGTACAAAATTCTGCTTGTATAATTATCTTCCGTGTATTAAAATGTTCTAAAGAGTGACGAGAACGTCGCCAAAAAGGAGGATAAATAATATGGCATATGTAATTTCTGATGAATGTGTAGCATGTGGAACCTGTGCAGAGGAATGTCCGGCAGAAGCGATCAGCGAAGGCGATGGCAAATATGTTATCGATGCTGATACATGTCTTGAGTGCGGCACCTGCGAAGCAGCCTGTCCTACCGGAGCAATCTCAGCCGAGTAAGAAAAAAGACGGGGGCTGTTACTCTAAGTATAGATTCGGAAACGCATCAAGGGTTTCCGAATCTATACGTATGCATTTTCGCGGCGGCAAGGTTTTGGCAAGAGTTCACTCGCACGACGATCGTTTTGTGTACAAGCATACTGTCTGCAATCCAAAGCGTTACGGT
>CACYXH010000088.1 GCA_902778245.1 uncultured Lachnospiraceae bacterium
CCTCTTCTGCAAATGCTGTCATTGAAAACATCAGCACCATTGCGAACAAAACAGTAATCAGTTTTTTCATCGGAAAAATCCTCCTTCATTTTTTAGTACCTCTATCATACATGAAAAGCGGTCTTTATGCAATTACTTATTTCATTCCATTTTCCTTTAATCTATGGTAAAATGAGCTTGTTTCTGAATAAAACGGCACAGGAAACTAACAGATTTGCAAGGAGGAATGCGGTCATATGAATGCATACGACAGAAAACACAGACAGGGATCCTATACGCCGTTTTATTCTTTTCTATTTTCATTGACCATCATTTTGTTTGTCTATATACTCAGAGGAATCACCCCATTTGGCGGGGAATCTCTTCTTCGCAATGACTTGTATCATCAGTACGCTCCTTTTCTGGCGGAATACCGAAACCGCATTCTTCACGGGCAAAGCCTGTTTTACAGCTGGCAAACAGCTCTTGGCAAAGATTTTTTTGTTCAGACAGCCTATTACACTGCCTCCCCGTTAAATCTTTTCTCTCTTTTATTTCCGGAGACCGCCCTGAGTGAATGTATTTCTTTCCTCACTGCTCTGAGACTTGGCCTGTGCAGCGCCTCTTTCAGTTTTTATCTCAGCAAGAGACCGGATATCTGCCGACAGCCCCACTGCGGTATGAACATCATCCTGTTCGGAACGCTCTATGGTTTTTGCGGTTTTCTGACCTTCTATTACTGGAATATCATGTGGCTGGATACGGTCATTCTGTTTCCTGTTGCCATACTTGGTCTGGAACGGTTGATCCGCCAAGGCCGCCATACTCTGTATTATATATCTCTTTTGCTTACCATGCTGGTAAATTTCTATCTGGCTGTTATCGTGTGCATTTTTCTGGCTTTGTATGTTGTCGTCCTTTTACTGTCGGAGAAAAATGACCGAACACTGCAGCGTTTCGGAACATTTGTTTTTATTTCCGGGCTGGCGGCCCTGTCAGCCTCCGCCGTGCTGCTTCCTGTATTTTTAGTTCTGAAAGAGACTGCTGTCAGCAAGTCAGCCTCCGCACCGGGTCTCTATGCCTATTCCAATATTGTTCAGCTATTGAACGCCCATTTTGCCGGTGCACATACTCCTGGGCTTGCGCCCAATGATGATATACCGAATCTTCACAGCGGCGTGCTTGCGATGCTGCTGTTTCCTTTGTATCTGTCCTGCAAAGCCATTCCCCGCAAGGAACGCCTTCTGAAACTGGTGCTTCTTCTGTTCCTCCTGGCCTGCTGCTGCATCGCGCCCCTGGATTATCTGGCTCATGGTTTTCATTCCACGGCCAATCTGCCGCACCGCTTTGTATTCATCTACAGCTTTTTCCTGCTGACCGCCGCCTATGAGGCATTTTCCCGGATCAGGGACTGCTCCGTGCGCTGGAGTACCCTGGCTGCTTTCCTGTATCTGCTGATATTGCCAGCGGTTGAATTTGGGGTGATCCCGCATATTGAAGGAGCGTCCCGGGTTCTGGACAACGCAGCGCTGCTGCTGAACGCCGTGCTGATCCTGATCTATCTGGCTATCCTCACGCTCCTTCAGCGGCCCAAATTATCGCTGCGTCCACACATCCTGGGAATACTTTTTCTTCTTTGCGCTGCGGAATCCGCTTTCTCTCTGTTTATTGGACTGGACGAGACCACATCCCGGGAAGAGTATGTGGCTGATATGGGAGATATGCGCCAGCTCCTTTCTGCTGAAAACAGCGAAGGATACCGGACGGAATTCTTCCGTTTCCGTACTTTGAACGATGGTTCTCTGTATCATTACAGCGGACTGACCGGCTTTTCTTCCCTGATGTCCGGAAGTCTCCCCGCCTTTTTGAAAAACATTGGAATTTCTGCCACCTCCAATAGCTGCCGCTATTACGATTCTACTCCCCTGACCGACGCGATCTTTGCGATCCGCTATATTGCGGACCGCGATATGCGTCTATCGGAAACCTCAAGGCTTAAGCTGGCGGACTTTGACGAAACCATCTCTATTTATGAGAATACCTCCGTGCTTCCCTTGGCTTTCGCAGTGGAGGAAAAGATACAGGAATGGGCTACAGATGATTCGGATCCATTTACCGTACAGAATGATTTTCTTTCTTCTGCCTGCCAGATAACAGAGCCTATGTTCACTCCCATCCAGGCATCCTCTTTGGAAACTTCTTATCTGGATATTGAAGAGAAGGGGGGCGCCTCTGATACGGCGGAGAATGGAATTGTTTTTTCTTATACGCCAAGAGAGCCTGATATAAAAGCATTTGTTCCGTCCATTACCGCGACGTTTACCTTCCCGGCAGACCAATTCCTCTATTTTTATGTGGATGCGGAAAATGCCCAGCGGGTCATGATCGAAGGGAACTCCTGGATCCAGGAGCGGACCCTGGATGGTGGAAATGAAATGATAAAGATCGGACTGATCAGCGCCGGCGAAACTGTAACACTTCATCTGGATCTGACAAGGGAAGGAACCGAGCCAGGTGCTTATTCCCCCATCGGAACGATACGGATCTATGCCGCCGCTTACCACGACGAAGTGTTTCAAAAGGCGATGAAACTGCTGCAGCCTTCCTCTCTGCATATCACGGATTACTCCGATACCCGGATCACAGGTACTATAACCGCAGCCTCTTCCCAAGTGCTGTTCACTTCCATTCCCTATTCCACAGGGTGGACGGTCAAAGTAGACGGAGAGAAGACCGATGTCTTTGCCCTCAGCGGCGCGCTTCTTGGCGTGAAACTCACCAAAGGAACGCACACCGTCTCCCTTATCTACCACACGCCAGGGCTTCGCGTCGGACTGTGTCTGTCCATTTTGGGGATAGCCCTGTATTTCTTGTTTGCAGTAAGGCGGCGCAGGGAGTCATGAAAACTGATTGTCACCCTATAAAATAGGGTGTATAATTTAAGCAAAAGGGAGAACATACTTCATGGTGGAAATAAAAGAAGGAATTTAGTAAAAGGCCCTGGAACATTAACGACGAGAAACACGCTATGCGATTTTCTCGCGTTATCGCGACGTTTGCCAAAGATTTGTGCAAGCACGATCATGGCTTACTGTTCGCGTAGGCTAATGAGTCCCCGGGATGGCAATTTTGCCATCTTGGGGGCTCTTAGTCGCTCATCTGTGGTCTATGACGTACCACCCGGCTTTGTGAAGCAGCCGGTATCATGGTTACAGTAAGTGGAACTGCCGTAACCAGTATCAGCAAATCGAATTGCTCCCACAAGGTTATAAGTTTGATAGAAAGTATCACCATTTCTATTGCCCCAGAAATAACCGTCGTTTTTAACAGAATACTGACCTCAATTCTGCGGTAAATCGTTTTCAAATTCTACAACCGCTGAACATTGACGTCACATATGCTCCACTGCCCAATTTCCATCCTGACAGATCAAGTTCTTCCAAGCTCCAACAATCATAGAACATTGCACTTAAATTAGAAATCCTGGAAAGATCCCAGTCCGATATTCCATCGACTCGCTTCAAGGAATGATTATGCATAAATAATTCATCTATATTGGTGCAGGACGATAAATCCCAACCGGACAGATCCACGTACTCCAGATCATACTGCCTCCAGAATACACCGTACATATCGCTGCACTGTGCGGTATCGAAGTTTTCAAACTCAATGGAAGTTACCAGCGGGCAACCGTGGAGGTTACAGAACATATCATTCATATTTGTCAGTACAATCCTCTTTTCGGACAACACATAGCAAGTATCCCCCACCTCGTAAAACATAATTATACCGGAATGTATTTCCGTTCAGATAAGCTTCACCGGCTCCATCATGGCTGTTCTTGCTGGCTCCCGGCACTTCTAAGTTGACTTCGTTTCCGTTAGGCATGTCTACCGGAGTACCCTCTTCTCCGTAGCGGACACTCTCTAGTTCATACGGATATGGGGATTCCTCGGTCACTTTCCAGCGGCTTCCCCCAGGCACCAGGATCTTCGCCTTGTTTGCATACACCTGGAAGATCCGCTCCAATTTGCGTTGACAAAGACTCTGTAAGCATCACCGGCACGGTCTGCGTTGTTGTAGTCCTGACTCAGAGTCTTGTATTTTTCGGTATCTGTTCCATATCCCACCAGTTTCCACCAGTCGTCGTCCGTCAGCTCCTGGACTTCCTCGATGAGCAGGCAATCCTCCAGTGTATGACCGCTATTCAGGTATCCTGCGCCCTGGCCGACATCATTGATTACCACGTAATCTTCAAAATCAATAAAGAAATTATCTTTAATTCCATCCGCCTGATAAATGTTAAGTTCGTCTGCATCAGTATAGTTAAAGGAAATACTGCCCTTATGCGCTATTTCACTGTCGCTCAGATTTCTTCCTGAACAACTTCTTCCACACTGTCATTCATGATCAGATAGTACATATTTGTCACCATATAGATAACAAAATACACATAGATTCCCAGACAGCATTATATGCTGATACTGGCCTAAACAAGGATTATTTTCAAGAATTAAACACATAGTATCCGCAAAAATACATTGTCGTTTTTAGGGTCTTGAAAGACTCAATACTTTTTTATGGACGGATTTCAAATAATAGAATAAAATAAATGGAAACCCGATCGTGGTGATTATCGTATATCAATTTAGGATGTGGGGGCTGCATTATGAAAAAAATCCACAAAGAATATCTGACATTCCTCTCTGTCTGCGCAGTAATATTGACTGTCTATGCAATAAATCATATCGCGCCTTTCGGGGACAGGTCAATCCTCTGGTCAGATCTGTACCACCAGTACGCGCCTTTCCTGAAAGAGCTGAGAGATAAATTACTGCAAGGAGAGAGTCTGTTTTACAGCTGGTCCACAGGACTCGGAAAAGACTTTCTGGTTCAGACCTCCTATTACACTGCCTCCCCCCTGGATCTTTTGGTTCTGTTCTTTCCCGGGGAACGCCTCAGCGAAGCAGTTGTGCTGTTGATCACTCTCAAGACCGCGCTGTGCGGAATGTCCTTCTCCCGGTACCTGCGCAAGCGTTTTCAGAAAGACGATATGTCCGTCATTCTCTTCGGCCTGCTCTATGCATTCTGCGGATTTGTGACTTGCTACTATTGGAATATCATGTGGCTGGATACCGTTATCCTGTTTCCGGTAACGGTGCTGGGAACCCATCAGCTTCTGGAGAGAAGAAAGCCAGCGCTTTTGTATGTCTCACTGATACTGACGATCTGGGTCAATTTTTATCTTGCAGCAATGGTATTTGCTTTTCTTACGCTTTATGTTTTTATACAGCTTGTGACGGAGCATCCAGAGAAAGCACCGCTTTCTCAGATCTTTAGCGCTCTTTTTAGATTCGTACTGGTAGCAATCCTGGCCACTCTCTCCTGCGCAGTCGTTCTGCTTCCGGTCATCCTGTCGCTGGCCAACAGAGAAGGCGGTACTCCTGTGTCATCCTCCCCTTCTCTCTATCCTAATATTTTTCAGCTGCCAGGCGCCCATTTTGCAGGCGCGCGGCCAAGCGTACTGTCCGGAAGCGATGACATGCCCAATATCTACAGCGGCGTACTTACTCTGGTGCTCATCCCTGTGTATCTGTGGAACAGAAACATTCCCCGCAGGGAAAAGATCTTGAAATCCGCGTTTCTTCTATTCATGCTGACCTGCTGTGTTTTCAACTGGCTTGTATACCTTATTATTCATGGGTTCCAGTTTCCCCGATCTCTCCCGCACCGCTTTGTCTTTATGTACAGCTTTTTTCTGCTTATGCTTGCCTATGAGGCATTTTCCAAAATTTCATCCTGCCGAATGCGCTTTCCGATCGCGGCCGTCCTATTCTATATTCTGTGTATGATCCTCTCGGAATTCTGTATTCTCCCACATCTGAAAAATATAGGACGCGTATTGGATAATTCAGATATTATACTCAATGCATGCCTGCTTTTGATTTATCTTATCCTTCTCATTAAAATGACCCGAGGCAGCGCTGCTGTCAAGAAAACCGTGCCATATCTCCTTCTGATCTGTGTTCTGACCGAGGGTGCCTTTGCCGTTCATAATGGTCTGGTGGGGACAACTCCCCTGGCCGAAGCATCTGTTTATTCGGAGGATACTGACAGCGCTCTGACATACGCGGAGGAAGAAAGCGATTCCTTATTTTATCGATCAGAATTCCGCCTGTTATACGCGCTCAACGAAGGAGCTCTTTACGGCTACCGTGGAGTGACTGGTTTTTCCTCTCTCATGCCAGGAAATCTGACAACCCTTATGAAGAGCCTTGGAATCGCCTCCGATGACATCAGTATACAGTACTATGACCTGACTCCTCTAACCGAAGCTATGCTGGATGTGCGTTATCTCCTGGACCGAGATGAAGAAACGGCATTCCGCATTCCATATACGCGCCTTAAGACTTTTGGTCATGTCGCACTTTTTGAAAATGATACTTCTCTGCCGCTTGCGTTTCGTGTGGATGATACGATTCTGGACTGGAAAACAACCGCGCTGTCTCCCTTTGAAGTACAAAACAGTTTTGTAAAAGCCTCCGCCGGAATCACAGACGCTCTGTTTACATCAATAGAACCCGATGATCTAACGACTTCCTACATGATGACTGAGCCTGTTGACGGATCAAACTGTTTTTCTTATGAGCTGACAGCGCCGGATGTGCTGCCTTTTATTCCCGCCGTGACGGCGCACTACACAATGCCGGAAGATACACATCTGTTTCTTTATATCGACTCCGCACAGACGGAACGGATAGAATATGAGACTTCTTCCGGTGTCTACGAGAGAAATTTTAATGCGGGAAATTCCATGATCGATGTGGGATGGCTGACAAAAGGGGAAACCGTAAGAATTTACTTTCCTGTAACACGGAGGGGAGAGCAGGATACTTCTTATCGTCCCCAGGGGACGGTAAAGCTGTACGCTGCCGCCTGGAATGAATCAGTATTTAAAAAAACATATGAGATCCTTGCAAATGACGGACTGGTGATCACTGAATATTCTGATACCCATATAATAGGAACAATAAACGCAGGCAGATCCGGCATACTCTTTACATCCATTCCTTATTCTGACGGCTGGACTGTTTCTGTAGACGGAGCAGTAGTGGAAACAGAAGCTCTGGGAAATGCCTTATTAGGGATAAAACTGGAAGCCGGCAGCCATACGATAATCTTTGATTATCTTACACCAGGGCTTATTCCTGGTTTTATTATCTCACTGGCCGCTATCGCTGTATTTTTGATATTCCGCAGACGATTTTGACCTAAAAACGTGGGAATCAACCCACGTTTTTTATATTCTCTATATTACTCTCAGCCACAATAAAATGTGGCCGTTTCTTCGTCTCCATATACACTTTCGCCAGATATTTTCCCATTATCCCAAGGCAAAAGAGCTGCAATCCTCCGATAAATACAATGATGGAGGCGGTGGATGCCCAGCCAGCCACAGGATCGCCCATGAGAAGTTTTCTTATAACGATAAAAACAACAGCCAGAAAAGACACGCTGGTCATAAACAGGCCCAACCAGGACGCAATCGACAACGGTACTTCCGAAAAATTCACGATGCCATCAATTGCGTATCTCGTTAGCCCCCAAAAATTCCACTTAGAATTACCTGAGTTTCTCGTCGTATTCTCATATTCAATCCAACATTTCTGAAAACCCACCCATTCGAAAATCCCCTTGGAAAAACGATTATATTCATGCATTTTGATGATCACATCCACCATGCTCCGTCTCATCAATCGATAGTCCCTGACTCCGTCCAACAGTTCCATATCTGAAATTCTCGTCAATAGCCGATAAAATCGCCTTGCAAACCAACTTCGGATCGGCGGCTCTCCTTTTCTGTCTGTCCTCCTGGCCGCCGCGCAGTCATAGTTTCCGGTTTTTAATGCATCGTACATCTGGAGCAATAATTCGGGCGGATCCTGAAGATCGGCATCCATAACCGCAACATAATCTCCCTGAGCGTTACATAAACCTGCATACATAGCTGCCTCCTTTCCAAAATTTCTGGAAAAAGAAATATAAGATATGTTTTGATCTTCTTCAGACAGTTCCTTCATAACCGACAGGGTGTGATCCACAGAGCCATCGTTTACAAATATCAATTCTATGATACACGCCCCCAAAGCTGTCCTCAGCTTCTCTATTTCCTGAACCAGTCTGCGAAGCGTATCCTGTTCGTTATAACAGGGTACAACTATGGATATTTTCTCCTTCATTCCTCAACCCTCCGCGTCTTCATCGGATCTCACATGGTCTTTTGGTTTAAACCGCATATAGACGTTCCCATTATAGCACATCTGCGACATAAGTACAAAAAAAGAAGCGCTGATCTTCAACACTTCTTTTTTAATATACCTGAGGCATCGGGGATTCGAACCCCGGACAACTTGATTAAAAGTCAAGT
>CACYXH010000089.1 GCA_902778245.1 uncultured Lachnospiraceae bacterium
TTTACTTCTCCGTCTCTCCCTGCCAGTCAAGAATACCTCCAATCTCAGTAATATTGGCGTACTCCATATCGCACAATTTCTGTGCGGCTTCCTTACTTCGCCTTCCGCTCCGGCAGTAAACATAGATCAGTTGCTCCTTATCAGGCAGCAATCTTTCCGCCTGATACTCTATCTCTTCATTCGGAATACAAATAGCCCCCGGAATATGACCTTCCGCATACTCTTCCTGAGTGCGCACATCCAGGAGAAGATATCCTGCCTCATAACTCATGTATTCCGCCGCCTGCTCCATCGTAATCTGCTCGTAGGGCAGCCCTCTGCCCGGCCGAAGGGATTTATATAGAATAAATGCGGAAAAGACACCTATCAGAATAATACAAATTCCAATAATAAAAAACGCCTTTTTTGAATCCTCCATTCTCCGACTCTCCACTTACAGTAATATATAACACAGTCTTTAGCACCTTTTTTATATTAACATATTTTTCTCTATAAATCCATACCCCGCTGTATTTCAAAAACCCTGGCTACAAAACCCTTGCATTTTCCATGATAAAATGGTAACATTTCAGTATTATTGACAAAGGAGGCTGCAAAATGAGCTACGTGAAACACAAATCTGAGGAGTCCATGGAAGACTACCTGGAGACAATACTTATTTTGAGCAAACGCCTGCCTGTGGTACGTTCTATTGATATAGCAAATGAATTAAACTACTCCAAGCCCAGCGTCAGCGTTGCTATGAAAAATCTGAAAGGCCGTGAGTATATCACTGTCTCGGAGGAAGGTTATATACGCTTGACGGAGTCTGGAAAACACCTGGCAGAATCAGTATACGAGCGTCATTCTGTTTTATCTGACTGGCTGATCCGTCTGGGAGTGGATCGGGAAATTGCCATTGCCGATGCCTGCAAGATGGAACATGATATCAGCCCGGAAAGCTTTGAAGCTATGAAAAAATGGATTGCGGAAATGCTCCCGTAACATTTTGCAAAACAACGAAGGGTTGATGCCTATGCAATTGTTAGAAACGGTTCTGGATAATTTTGTAAGTGTGGCGATGCTGTTGTTTGAGTACATTGGCGTAGCTGTTATTACCTGCGCCGGCATCCAGGGAATCATTAATTATATCCGACGCGCACCGGATACCCGCCTTGTACTGGCTAAAGGTCTGGCTATGGGGTTAGAGTTTAAACTGGGAAGTGAGATCCTGCGAACAGTGGTGGTTCGCAGTTTGGATGAGATCGCTATCGTGGCCAGCATAATAGCGCTTCGCGCTCTACTGACCTTTTTGATCCACTGGGAGATCAAAAATGAAGAGACAGAGGCGCAGGAAAAAAAGTGAACATATTAGGGGCTGCTGCACAATACTAGCTAATGGAATTCCGATATCCTGTATTGTGCAACCGCCCCTATATTAGTCTGCGTATATTAGTCTGCGAACAGCGGTGTAGAATAATATCTGTCACCGGTATCCGGAAGCAGAGCTACAATGGTCTTTCCTTTGTTCTCCGGACGTTTTGCCAGCTGGATCGCCGCATGCAGAGCGGCCCCTGATGAAATACCTACCAGTACGCCTTCTTTCTTAGCAAATAATTTACCAGCCGCAAATGCGTCTTCATTTTCTACTTTGATAATTTCGTCATAGATCGAGGTATTCAGCACATCCGGCACAAATCCAGCTCCGATACCCTGAATCTTGTGAGGACCGCTCTTTCCCTCAGAAAGCACCGGTGATGTAGCAGGTTCAACCGCAACGATCTTGATATCCGGATTCTGTGACTTCAGATACTCACCAACACCGGTCAGAGTCCCTCCTGTACCTACTCCTGCTACAAAGATATCCACTTTTCCATCCGTATCATTCCATACCTCAGGACCGGTGGTTTTTCTGTGAATTGCCGGATTTGCAGGATTTACAAACTGTCCCGGAATAAAGCTGTCCGGAATCTCTTTCGACAATTCATCCGCCTTGGCGATAGCGCCTTTCATTCCCTTCGCGCCTTCAGTAAGTACCAGTTCCGCACCGTATGCTTTCAGAATATTTCTGCGTTCCACACTCATGGTTTCCGGCATTGTCAGGATAATACGATATCCTTTTGCAGCCGCAATGGAGGCCAGCCCGATACCGGTATTTCCGGAAGTCGGTTCAATAATAACAGAACCCTCTTTTAATATACCTCTTTCTTCTGCATCCTCAATCATCGCCTTCGCGATCCTGTCTTTCACGCTTCCCGCCGGATTAAAATACTCCAGCTTCGCCAGAACCGTAGCTTCCAGCCCAAGTTCTTTTTCCACGTTTGTCACTTCCACCAAAGGGGTATTTCCAATCAAGCCCAAGGTTCCCTTATATACCTTTGCCATGTCTTTTTCTCCTTTCCTACCTACTTGATATGTTTTATGTGTTTACATAGATTATATGCTCTATTGGTCAATTTGTCAACCGATTTTTATCAGATCCCCTCTGCATAATAATCCCGGTGCATCAGATCCGACAGTTTTACGCTGTCCGCATACTCATTGATTACCTTATACATACCATTCCAGAAATCCAGTGTCTGGCATTCTGCACTGCGGGCGCAGCGGTTTGGCTGATCATCAAGACAGGGAATCGGCGACAGACTGCCCTCCGCTGTACGCAGGATTTCTCCGGCAGTGTATTCTTCCGGTCTGCGAGACAACATATAACCGCCATTATTTCCCCGATAGCTTCTGACATAACCCGCCTTTGTGAGCAGAGGCATGATCTGTTCCAGGTATTTTAATGTAATTTCCTGACGTTCAGAAATATCCTTCAATCGAATGTACTCTCCGTTTTCGTTTTCAGCCAGGTCGATCATAATCCTCAATGCGTACCGGCCTTTTGTTGATATCTTCATCTTTTCACCTCTCTGTAATACAACTTCCCTATTTTTCCTAGTATTCCTACTATCTTTATATATATAGTACCATAATTGTTTTTTTTGTCAAGGTAAAACAAACAGACAGAAGCCCCCATAGTAGGAAACTTCTGCCTGCATGGTCTCTGTTCTATATCACAGATATACTCAGTCTCTTACTCCTTGTCAGAGTCGGTATAAACTGCGGCATTCTGCCCCGCTATCCGTCCGAATACTGTAAAATCTGCCACCGCGTTGCCCCCAAGGCGGTTAGCTCCATGCACGCCGCCTGTCACTTCGCCGGCCGCAAAAAGCCCCGGTATAACATTGCCATCTGTATCCAGCACCTCAGTGTTGGCGTTGATTTTCACGCCGCCCATGGTATGATGGATGCCCGCAGTCACATTGATCGCATAGTAGGGAGCGCTGTCCAATGGTTTTGCAAAACTGGTGCGCCCAAACTCCGGATCTTCCCCGTTTTCTACGCACTGATTCCACTCTTCCATGGTCTGGGCAAAGGCCTGCGCATCTACGCTCATAGCTTCTGCCAGTTCCTCATACGTCTCACCGCTGACCGTATAGCCCGCGGTAATGTATCCCTGAATCACACTGGAGGCATCCACCATAGCCTGGTCTACCACAAGATAGCTGTGGCTCCCTGTCTGAGCAATTTCGGCAGCGGATACCACATCCCTGGTACCGACCTCGTCAATAAATCGCTTTCCTTCTTCATTCACCAGAATAGCGCCATCTCCGCGAAGCCCCTCTGTGATCAATGCCGAAGTATCCACCTGCACCGTGGGATGGATCTGTATCTGATCCAGATCCACTGTAGCTGCTCCAAGTTCCTGGGCCATGGCAATTCCCTGGCCCTGCGCCCCCGGCGCATTGGTAGTCATAAAGCCTTCCAGCTGCGGGTTCAGTTCGGATACCATGTCAAGATTGGCGCCGAAACCGCCTGTGGCCAGAATCACCGCTTTTGCGTGGATCGTGATGGTCTCACCAGCCTTACCGGAAGCAACTATACCCGTTGCCTGGCCATTTGAGCCTGTGAGAATTTTTTCTGCTGTGGTATTAAGCAGGATCGTAACGCCCCGATCCTCCAGGTTCTGCTGCAAAATCGGAACAATGTAAGAACCAACCGCGAGCGTCTTGCCCTCCTCATTCACCGGGCGGTGGATACGCTTCACTGACGCTCCGCCGAAACTGGAAACATTGGTCAGCGAAGCACCAATGGAAGATAACCAGTCAATGGCATCCGCGCTGTTCTCACACAGGGCGGCTACAAGCTCCGGGTCATTGATACCCTTTCCTCCGATCAGGGTATCTAACTCGAACAGTTCCACCGAATCGAAGTATCCTTCCGGATTCTCCTGATACTCCTCCCACTGTCTCTTCACAATATCGATCAGTTCCGCAATCGCCTCATTGTCTGCATAGTTTTCTTCCGCTGCTGCCAGCTGTTTTTCTACACCGGCCGCCTCATTAAATTCATTCTCGTCCTGCCATACGGTTTTCGCCGCATTCAAACCTCCAGTGGAACGGACAGAATTTCCGCCTACCATCTGCTGGCTCTCCACCAGGATAACATTCTTTCCCGCATCTGTGGCCTCAATAGCAGCCGTCATTCCCGCTCCGCCTGCGCCGACGATAACGATATCCGCTTCCAGCTCCTGCTCCTCTAAAACTTCTGCCTCCTCAGTCTCAGTTTCGGACTGTTCCTCTGTATCCTGCCCTCCTGCACTTGCAGTTCCATCAAACACGGACGGATCAATGCCCTCCGCCTCCAACGCCTCCCTGACAGCCTCCTTCAGGGCTTCACTGGTGGTGGTAGCTCCAGAGTAGACATCCACATCTATTTTTTGACTCTCCACCATTGCCGGCGGCAGCCACTGTACCGCCTCCGCCCCCAGACCGATGGACTCATCGTGATCCGTCACGGTAATAGAATAAATCTCATTCGCGTCTGCCACTACTTCTACTGTAATTGGGCCCTCAAAACCCTGCACCGTCACTGTGGATGTCACCGCTCCCTCCGGCTCCGTCTCCGCCGTAACCGGAGATACATTGGCAATACTCACCGCTGCCGCACATAGCATGGCAGCCCCTGTTCTTGTAAAATCCCTCAGTTTCCTCATAGAATACCTCCTATCATTTTGTCAGCACTCCTGCGTTCATCTGCCACCGTTGATCCGCGTAGTCCAGCGCATCTGACTCATGGGTCACTACCAGCACAGCGGTTCCCTCATCAGCGGCTTCTCTAAGCGCTTTCATTACCAGCTGCGTATTTTCATCATCCAGATCTCCTGTAGGTTCATCTGCCAGGAGAATCTCAGGTTTTCCCGCCAGTGCCCTGGCAATGGACATTCTCCGCAGTTCCCCTCCGGAAAGTTCGGACGGAAACGCCTCCTGCAAATCCTGCATTCCGAATCGAGTCAGCCATTCACCTGCCAGCCCGGTTCCCCCATCTTTGTCTCCATACATTACCTGGGGGAGCATCACATTTTCCAACACGGAAAGACTCTGCACCGCGGTATGACCCTGGGAAATAATGCCGATGTGCTGGTTTCTGTAACGGGATAGTTCTGCATCGTTCATTGCGTACAAATCCTTATCATCCACCCAGACCTTTCCGGCATCCGGGATCAGCAGACCACCCAGCATATGCAGAAAGGTCGTCTTTCCGCTTCCGGATCGTCCCATCAGCACCGTCAGAGAACCGCTCTCTAACTGAATATCCGTCTCTGACACCGTGAAAAAACGGTTGGACTCTCCCGATTTTCTGTAATACCATTTTGCAATTTTCTCCGCCCGTAGTATCATCTAATTTCCCTCCCTGAGGATCTTGCTGGCGTCCACATGACTCAGGCGGTTAGCCGTCCACATGGATGCGACGGTTCCGGTGAGCAATACTCCAAGAAATGTTCCTGCAGCAAGCAGAATGCACATTCCGGCTCCCGGCTGCAGGAAGGGAAGTCCCAATTTCTCCTCAATCAGTCCGCCAAACGGAAATACTACAGCACACGCCAACAAAATGCCCAGAACACTGCCCAGAACGCAGATAGCCGCGGTTTCTGTGAAGATCATACCCGACAACATCCTTCTGGATGCCCCCAGCATCCGCAAAACGGCGAATTCCAGCCTGCGTTCCCGTAGGATCATGCAGAATGCTGCGATGATCAGCAGGAAGGTAAGCACCCAGATGCCCCCGATCAGTATTGTCATGGCGGAGGATGCCCCGGCCATTCCATCAGACACCGTTGTCAACATATTTTTTGTCTGTACGCTTTCCACCTTGCGGATATGAACATTGATATAATTGTTTACGCTCACAGCACTGCTGTCATCTTTTACTTTTATGTAAACTGCTGAGATAACTTCATCCGGATCTCCTGTAATCTTCAGATCGTGTCCCAATCCCTGGGCAGCTTCCAGTAACAGATGCATCGTATCCATGGTTGTATAGACCGCCGTATCCATTCCTGTCCCCGTACTGTCCAGACGGCCCACCACCTGGCAGTCCTGCTGATAGATCCGCAGAGTAGATCCTATCTCTGTACCCACCTTACTTCCTACGATCAGATCATAGGTTTCCAGCGGCTTACCATAGCTCTGGGCAATCCAGGGCTGCACAGTAAAATCGGTATCCGGATCAATTCCGATCACCTGAACCGGTATGGAGCAGCAGTCTGCCCGAAGCGTTGCAAGAAAGGTCTGAGCAGATGCTTTTTCTACTCCATCAATTTCCCGAACCTTTTCCAACACATCACTGTCCATGTAAAAATATCCCACTGTTCCCTGCAGCAGCATCTCATCCAGATTAACCTTTGACTTCGCAGAAACGGGAACAACAATTACGTCAGCTCCCAGTCTCGCCTCCAGGCTTTTCATGCCATTGCGAAGACTGAATATGGTAGCCGCTCCTGCGAACATGGCAAAAGATAATATCATTACCAGTACTGTTAACATGGCGGTCCTGCCTGGTTTTTTCGTCAGATTTCGAAATGGCAATTTTCGAAACTTCATAGTTTACTCTCCCTTTGCTGCGCCTTTATGAAGTAAAACCACATTGATCGCCGACAATACGGCAATGATAATTCCAAACACCATAACCCCGGGTTTCATAATTGCATGGCAGCGCATGGTTTCCATCATGCAAAGGGGAATCACACATCCCGGGAGTACCAAGGCCAAAATCGCTTCCAAAACCAGAGAAATGGAAATCCCTTCTCCAATCCCATTATTTCTTAAAACAATCATTACCAAAGACTGAATTGCCATCAAAACAGAAATTCCTGTCACTGCTCTCCAGGCCCACTGGCAGTTCATGAAGCTTCCGTCTTCTTTCGCGCCGCAGGTTTTCAAAAATGTCAGCATGCCCACTGCAAATACCAGGCAGAGCAAAAACAGAACAATATCAATTCCACGTATTCTTTTCTTATTCATTTCTTATACCTCTTCTTTACTCTTGGAAATTCTCGTTTATAATTTCCGCCACCTCCGGGTCATGGGTCACAACGATCAGCGTTGTCCCCTCCCGGTGCAGCTGCCGAAACAGATCCAGCACAATATTTTCATTGTCCTCATCCAGGTTACCCGTTGGCTCGTCCGCCAGGATCAGTTCCGGCGCATTGATCAGCGCCCGGGCTACGCAGACGCGCTGCTGTTCTCCTCCGGAAAGCTGGCTGGGAAGATGCTTTGCGCGTTCTCTCAGACCCACGCGTCCCAGCGCCTCCAGCGCCTCTTCTTCATCCGGCATGGAATGATAATACTGGGAAACCATTACATTTTCCACTGCCGTCAGGTAATTCACCATGTGGAACTGCTGGAAGATCAAGCCGATCTTGTCCCTGCGGATCTCCGTCAGCTTCTTGCTGCTTTCCTTGGAAATATCCACGCCATCCAGCAAGACCTCTCCAAGGGACGGTTTATCCATACAGCCGATAATATTCATCATGGTACTTTTTCCGGAGCCGGAAGGACCCATGATAGCCACCCACTCTCCCTTTTCCACCTTGATATTTACATTGTCCAGGGCTTTCAGTTCCCCGTAGATTTTAGAGATATTCTTCAATTCCAGAAGACTCATTCTTCATCTCTCCTCTTGCATCATATTTTTTCATCCTCAGCAGCAAATGCTTCAGACTGACTGAACAATTATTTATTTAACTTCCTACTCGCCCTTCAGCACGAGAGCCGGGTCGATCTCAATGGCCCGTCGTATCGGAAGCAGACAGGACAGTGCCGCAATTCCCATGGATACAATTACCGTGATCGGCAGCAGCAAGGGCTGAAATGTGATGGATGATCCGAACACATTCACACTCACCACCTGGGCAAAGGCAAATCCCAGAGCAGTACCGAGAATACCGCCCAAAAGTCCCAAGAACATTCCCTCGCCAAGAAATTCCGCCCGGATGCTCTGATCGGAGGCTCCAAGTGCTTTTCTAAGCCCAATCTCTTTCCGCCGCTCGGAAACCACCGCCATCATGGTAGTGGACACACAGATCATGGTCAGCAAAAGGACCACCGCCGTTACCAGAAATACCAGAGACTGTAATTTTGCCAGCACCGTTGTCTCTGATTTTGTCACGCGTTTTACCAGGCGCGCTGACATATCACTGTTTTTCTCCGATATTTCAGCCACATAATTTTCCAGTTCTTCGGAAGCAGCAGATACACTCATCTCCATCACATCCAATTGGCCGCTCACCCCCGTGAGGGCATCCATCGCTTTGAGTGTGGTAAAAATGTAAGCCTCCTCATCTCCTCCAGTTTCCAAGATACCCACCACCGTCATGTTCAGCGTGTTTTTCACGTAAGTATCTTCCGGTTTGTAGGACAGTTCGATGACATTGTTCAACTTGACGCCAATGGTCTCTGCCGTCTCTTTTCCCACCAGAACTTCCCGGTCGCCCTCCGGCCATCTTCCCTCTACCGCAAAGTAGGGGCTGGTTGCCTGAACCTGCTCAAAGTCCGTAGCCGCCGCCACAAAGGTACGCTGTCTGCTGGTCATCTCCACATTCGCATAGCGATAGGGCGTCGCTCCTAACAGTTGATCCTCTGGTATAACGCTCAGGCACTCCCGGGCTTTTTCCAGGGTCATCTTTTCTTCCCCGGACGGCACCAGGATCATATTTGCACCATAGCCTCGAAACTGGGCTCCCATTTGTCTTGGCACATCATAGTAGATCGTAACCAGGCCGGACAGGATCGTCGCGCCGATAGCAATAGAAAGCAGCGCGATCAACATTCTGGACCTTCGCCGAAGCAGGGAAGCGGTAACCATTTTCAAAAACATTTTTCTTCTACTCATCTAACCATTCCCTCCTGATCAGGCCTTGCTTCCGTGGAGTACTTCCGCCGGACGCAGACGCAGTACCATGCGGATCGCCGGAAGGCTTCCCGCTGCAGTTACAAGTGAAATAAGCACGATAACAATCGGAATAACCATAACTTTCATCTCTATCGCAGAGCCAAATACGCTGTGTCCGATCAGCTGTGCGAATCCGAAGCCCAGGAAATATCCCGCCACGCCGCCTACCAGCGCAGTAATCAGAATTTCTGTCAGCACCAGGCCGGTGATAGAACGGTCTTTTGCTCCGATAGCCTTCAGCAGGCCAATCTCCTGGGCCCGCTCCATGACACTGGCAGTCACCAGATTGGAGATGCCCAGCGCAGAGCCGATCAGACTCAGAATCGTGATCAATATCATAAGGAGTTGTGTCTTGTCCAAAATCGCTCCCTCAGACTCAGCCACCTGGCGGACCGCAGACGCCACGCTGTCTGTAATGGCTTCCTGAATCTGGTAACAGATGGCGCTAACATAAGCTGTACAATACCATGTCTCATAGTCCTTTGCCGACAGAGCTGCCGGGTTCTGGGCCGCCCGCTTTGCCAGATCATTATCCGGTGTGGTCAGAGCGCTTACTTCAATATAAGCAACCTTGCCCTCCGTATCACTCAGTTCCTGTACCAGATCCAGCGGGGCGTAAATCTGTTCATCTTCATCGCCGCCGGCATCAAAAACACCGGCAACCACTGCTTCGCAGGAACCGGCAGGGCCTTCCAGGAAGATGGCATCTCCCACTTTCCACCCCTCCCGCTCAGCCAAAACAGCACCGATCATAACTGCATTCTCAGTGCCTTCCGTCTGTTCGTCCAGCCAGGATCCCTCTGTGATATCCCACCAGGTTCTCAAACTTGTCACGCCCACATCCAGATTCTCCCCGGTGGGCAGCTCCAGATGATGATTAAACCAGGTACCCACCAGCTTCACCTGATTTCCGTCCGCCAGAGTAATGCCGGTATCGATAAACGGGGCGAAATCCACAATATTAAACGCCCAGAAAATAGTCTTTAATTTCCCCACTTCCTCTTCTTTCAGGTAGGAAGTCTGTATTACATCCCCATCGTCCTCCACGTCATACAGATCGGACAGCAGGGAAGAATCCTTCGGTTTCACTGTGATGTTCGCGCCATAGGTCTTTAACTCCTGATTCACCTTATCGCCTACATCCAGCATCACATTCAGCATCGCAGTGGCCAGAGATGTGCCAAGTGCAATGGTAAACGCTATCAGCAGCATCTTTCCTCTCTGACGGAAAAGCGCGCCTCTGATCATTAAACATATTGGCCTCTCCTTACTTAAAATGCTTTTCTCCATCTACGATTGCCTGGAGCGGTATAATAATATATCCGTTTTCCACCCGATATTCCAGCGGTATCGGGTTACAACCGCCCTTAAATCCGATGGTATTAATATTCATCACCACATCGCAGCGTTTGCACACCACCTGACCGTTCCGTTCAAAATATCCGGCATCACCGCAGACACTGCAGGCGTCCAGCCCCACGCCGTAGGAGGCCGCTCCCGGCTTCTTAATAGCGATCCACCGAACATCACCGCCGTCCGGAATATTGTACTCGAATCTGTGAAGATGCCCATCCTCCAGCTGGTCTACCGGAACAAAGACTTCTTCGCCCACAATCTCATACAGCGGTAAGATTAAGAATTGCCACCCCTGCACAAACCGCCACCGTCACCGCTGATCGGCGATGAGAACGGTTTCTGGCAATCAATTTTCTTTCCTGGGCCCGATTGTCAAAGGGTTCTTTTACGCGAAGACTGTGTACATAAAGCAGCACGGGGATAATTAGCGCAAAAACTGTCATTAAGATTCCAAACAAAAGTGTGTTATTCGACACAAACTTTACAAACGGGAACGCCCAGGGGTGATCCTTCGATCGGAACGTAGGCCACTTCAACCACTTCGGCGCTGCCAGCCATTTGCTCAGCACCAGCCCCGCAAAACGCAGTGCATTGGTCAGAATAGCCAGATCCAGAACAAAAAGCAGTACCTTTCTGCTGTTAAAAGCCAAAACCGCCTTATACAGAAAATGCGCCAGTACGATCATCAGTATTAATGCCAACGTCCATCCGATGATCCGAAGCAGGAACTCTACTGAGACAACGCCTTTCCCCGCCGTATCAAACAGGAATGGGTAGGCCATCACATCCGGGAGCTCATAGAAAATGAGAGAACCCGTCAGCACGGCGGCGCTTAAGTGAATCAACAGTTCTCCAAATCCAAGCACATTTTTTTTCTTTTTGCAAAACAAAAGGGAGAACACGATAAATAAAACCGTGGCAATAATAGCGACGTAAAATATGTACATATTCCAGCGGTTCGTCGCGATCTTGCTGGTTTGGTTTTTCACGATTGCCATCGCACCGGAAGATAAGATTCCCGCTAAGATTGCAATCCACTGGGAAATTTTCCCTCTTCGTCCATATGTCATACTCAGAAATGCATACAGCAGAGTAATAATTATACTGATCTGCAGCAGATCTTCGGTGACTGTCACAATATATTTCAGCAAATTTCACGCCTCCAAAACCATAGATTATAAACGCACTACAGCAGGTATGCAATATCCCCGCTGTGTTGCGTACCTGCTGACAATTCTTTTATTGAGTTATTTTTTTCTTAGTACTCAAGCGGAACGTACTCCCAGTTCTCCCAGGTAACAACGATCGGCTCTTCCCAGAAGCGTCCGGTAACACCGGTCTCAGAATCTACATGAAGCAGATAACCATTCTCTTCCGGGCTATGGATGGTAACTTCCAGAGTGTAAGTATCTGCATTCGGCAGAGCAATGTTTGCGCCGTAGTGCGGGCCATCACTTGCGTTCATGGTCATGAACGTACCTTCTGCAGCAACTTCGCCGTCAGAACCGATTACCTTGTAATCAACAGTCATATACGGAGCCCAGTCGCCAACGCCAAAACCAAGATCGTT
Source organism: uncultured Lachnospiraceae bacterium (assembly GCA_902778245.1). GTDB lineage: Bacteria > Bacillota > Clostridia > Lachnospirales > Lachnospiraceae > Merdiplasma. The sequence continues at coordinate 12,182 of CACYXH010000089.1, forward strand.
CTCATTGTAGTGGATATCAGCCTCGATATGGATATCAGCATCTTCCAGAGCCAGACCAGCCTCAGCTACCGGCTCCATCTCTACCGGCTGGAAATATACAGCTGCAACATGAAGAATTCCCTCGTTGATTCCGTCAGATCCAACATCCTGTTCGTTATCCTCTTCCGGACCAACCTGCAGTTCTTCGAAACCAGCCTCTTCTGCCATTGCCGGAACAGCGGCGAAAGCCATCATAGAAGCCATAAATAAAGCCACTAATTTTTTCATGATATATTCCTCCTTCTTATTGAAATTTTAAATTTATTTACCAGAAGCCGCCGCATCGCGCGGGTTGACGCAGTGCTTCGCTGGTGCGATTTTAAGCCTTTTGCTGTGCTGTCTCTGCTTTTATAACGTCTATCTTACCCTTATAGCGGGCAGCCACAAAAGTAGCCACCAGAACAGCGATCAAGATCAACTGCGGGATCACCATCTCCGCGTACGGATAAATGCCCAGCACATCCAGAACATCGTTCTCTTCCAGCATCCACGGGATACGTGTCACGTCCAGAAGTCCGCCCTCCGCCAGTTCTTTGATACCGGAACCCAGGAAAGATACTGACATAACCGCCATCAAAATACTGGTTGCGGTGAAGAACGGCTTGATGGGCAGTTTGATGGACAGATACCGGATAGCCAGATAAACGCCAATCAGCACCACACATCCAACGCCAAATCCGGCCCAAACCATAGCAGGATTTCCATCATCCGTCAGCATCGGCTGATAGAACAGCACTACCTCTGCGCCCTCACGGAACACGGAGAGAAATGCGGTAAAAGCAAGCGCAAAGGAGGATCCGCGTTCCACAGAAGACTCCACCTTACTGTCAATAAACCGCGTCCAGGATGCCGCCTCGGATTTTGAAATCATCCAATTGCTCACATAGAACAATACACATACCGCAATCAGTGCTGTAATACCTTCAATGACCTCCTGGGATTGAGCTCCATAGGCGTCGCCCACAGCTCTCTTGAGCAGCGTAAGCCCCCATGCAGCAGCAAAGCTAGCTACAATACCCAAAACAGATCCGATGTAAACATTTTTTAAATTTCTCTTGTTTCCAGATTTCACCAGGTAAGCAATAATAGCCGCGATCACCAGGATCGCCTCCAGGCCTTCTCTCAGAATAATACCGAATGCCCCGGCAAAAATCAGGCCGCTGTTGTTTCCACTGGAACTTGCTTCCGCCGCTTCTGCCGCCGCTGCCTGAGCAGCCTCTGCCGCTTCCGCCGCTTCTGCCGCTGCTATTTCTGCTTCCACCGCATCTACGGCGTCCGCCTTTTCCAGCAGCAGTTTTTTCAAATTATTGGTCTCTCTCTGATAACTCTTTCGCTGAAACTTTTCTCCGTACGCAATCGCCTTCAGATCAGCAAACTGTGCGTCTACCTCTTCCCGGTCTGCCAGAGAAAGTTCATTGTAGATCGCAAAGCCAAGCCCGGATGCCTCATACACTGAATAAAGGGCGGTGTTGAAATTATCCTGAGCTGCCTCCATGTCCTTGCCCTTGTAGGCAGTAAACGCCGTTTCCAGAACCTCACAGGCTTCATCCGCCGCTTCCCGCCAGTTCGCGTACTGTCTGGCAGCATTCGGATCACCGGCCAGATCCGCGTAAGGATCCGCGGCTACCTCCTCGCCATGAGAATAATACTTGGTAATGGTAACAGCTTCCCCATCCTTCACCGCAAGCTTGTTTCCATCCTCCCGGATCATTGTCTTCAGTTTGTTCAATTCCGTGCGGACTTCCGTCTGGGTCTCCACATCCTCGTTGGATTTTTTGACCGCTCCCTTGCAGGTGGAAAACTGCAGTTCCACCGCGTTTTTTCTGGGTCCGGATATGTAACTCATGGTCTGCCGTTCAAATCCGGTGACCTCATAAACCTTGAAGTATGCGTCATTCACACAATTAAATGCGGATTTTGCATCTCCTTCAAGATAATATTCAAATGCGGTATCCAAATACTTGTCAATCTCGTCTGCCGCAGAACCCCAGCGATTCCCCTCTGTGGACTCCGCATAAACCGCAGACGAAACCGTCATTGCTAAAATAGCCAGAACCATCAGCAACGCGGACATCCGTCTGCGTATCATACTCTTTTTCCCTGACGACATTATACATCATCCTCCTTATCAGGGTTAGGTTTTTCTAACGAAAATTATATATTACTACGATTAATTAGTCAATGTTTTTTTTAATTAATTTAAACTACCTGGCTGCAAGCTTATTGCGGCAGCTCCTTTAAGACGAAAGGGGCCGTTGCAAAATATTGGCTAATTGGGGTTCCGATATCCTATGTATGCCTTCTGGAACACGCACTACCTTACAGAGGATTGCAGCCAGTATGCTTGTACAAAAAACACGTCTATCTCGTTCCACTTGCTGCAAACCTATCTGCACGCCGCTCAAATGCGATAGAAGCATATGCATTTTCGCGGCGGCAAGGTTCTGGCAAGAGTTCACTCGCACGACGATTGTTTTGTGTACAAGCATACTGTCCGCAATCCAAAGCGTTACGGTCCGGCTTGTGAAGGAATAATGTTTGATGAAAACAATCGGTTTCTGACTGAGCTTTGCAAGTTACGTGCTCGGACGAGGAGCAAACGCTTTTATCGCGAACGATGTCCGGGCAAATGTAACGCAGCAAAGTGAAGGAAACTATGTTTTCAGCAGGCATTATTCCTTACAAGCCGTCATTACGCAGTGGATGTTCCAGAAATTATACATATGGATACACGGAACCCCTTACCCGTATTTTGCAACGGCCCCTTTCTGCACAACTTAATTCATCTGACTATTTCCCGACTTTTTTTCTGATTGCTGACAACACGTCTGTCTGCTTTGTGGCTCCTTTTCGTATTCCCACGATCGCCGACCCATGAGCCGCAACCGACAACACCGTAAGCACCAGGGAAATGACTGCCGCCTCCCGATCCCCTCTTGCCAGCATCCCAAGAGCGAACCCAAGAGGGATGACGGGTCCTCCGATACACAGATATTTGGTAACAAAAACTACCAGCATCCCCGCAATATTTGCCGCCAATCCCAGAGGGAACGAATAAATCGCAATTCCCATGGATATGGTGGCTACTCCTTTCCCTCCCCGAAACTTTCGCCAAAACGGAAAATCGTGCCCCAGCGTGCATCCAAGGCCGGCATACAGCATAACAATCCGTCCAGCCCATCCAAACAGCAAATAAGAAACCAACGCCGCCAAAATGCATTTGCCCAGATCCCCGATCAACGTAATGATTCCCGGTTTAAATCCCAGAGACGCCATAATATTGGCCATGCCCGGATTTCCGGTATCACCAAGTTCGGCCGCGCTTTTCCCCGCGACTCGTTTGGCTACGACTTCTGCGGTCAGAAAGCAGCCGAAAATATATCCTATCATACAACTTCCGATCCTTGGCAACACCATACCCACTCCTCCTAAACATGTTCCAATTTTTTATAATGTTGACTAATGCCTGTGCCTGCAATTACATGGTGAAATCCGAATCCATATAATTAATACTAACGCAAAACCGCAAGCTTTTCTACCCCCCTCCTCCTAAAATTCATGCTATTCGAATCCCTGTTTTTAGAAACTCACATGCCCGCTGCTGCTTATTTTAATCTGTTTCTACATTAATAGTTCAGATTGTACTGGTTTCTTAAAGTCATTGAAGAACTCCCGAATTTGTGATATAGTAATTTTATACTTTTATACATATTCGAGGAGGTCCTGATGGCGGTCAGTTACAAAAGATTATTTCATCGATTAATAGATATAGATATGAGCAACGCTCAATTAGCAAGGAAAGCAGAGATCAGTCTGAACATTATGACACGCTTAAAACGCAATGAATATATCTCCATGGAAAGTATTGAAAAAATTTGTGTGGTATTAGATTGCGGTGTAGATGAGGTTTTGGAATTTATTCCAGATAATATTGAACAGGAAGCAGGTAAATGATAATGACGGATGCGCAGCATAAAAAAGCAGCAAAAGAATTTGCCGATTACTGGAAAGATAAAGGATATGAAAAAGGTGAAAGCCAGAAATTCTGGTTGTCTCTTCTTCAGGAAGTCCTTGGAGTAGATCAGCCCGAAAAATTTATCAATTTTGAGGATCAGGTACATCTGGATAATACCAGCTTTATTGACGGTATGATCCCGACTACCCATGTCATGATTGAGCAGAAAGGTTCTCATAAAGATCTGATGAAACCAATCAAGCAGTCAGATGGTACTTTGCTCACGCCGTTTCAGCAGGCAAAACGTTACTCAGCGGAACTTCCATACTCACAGAGGCCACGTTGGATCGTGACCTGTAACTTCCAAACTTTCCATGTCTATGATATGGAACGTCCGGGAGGTGAACCAGAAGTTATAGAATTGGCTAATCTGGAAAAAGAATATTATCGATTGTCATTCCTGAAAGAAACCGGAAACGAACATTTAAAGAAAGAGATGGAAGTCTCGATCGCTGCCGGTGAAATCGTCGGTTTGATTTATGATGCACTTCTGGAACAATATAATGATCCGGAAAGCGAAAAAATATTAAAAAGTCTGAATGTTCTTTGTGTCCGTCTCGTCTTCTGTTTATATGCAGAGGATGCCGGTATCTTTGGACACAGAGGAATGTTCCACGATTATCTGGCATCATATGATGCACACCACATGCGTAAGGCACTAAAAGAGCTATTTGAAATTCTGGATACAAAGCCGGAAGACAGAGACGAATATCTGGAACCGGAATTGGCTGCTTTCCCTTATGTGAACGGTGGTCTGTTTGCTGACGAAACTATTGTTATCCCGCAATTTACAGATAGCATCCGTACGCTTTTGCTCACAAAAGCCAGCGATGACTTTGACTGGTCAGAAATCAGCCCGACAATTTTCGGCGCTGTTTTTGAATCAACGTTGAATCCGGAAACACGTCGTTCCGGCGGGATGCATTACACTTCCATCGAGAATATTCATAAAGTAATTGACCCGCTGTTTCTGGATGATCTGAAAAAGGAACTGGAAGAGATTACTGCGATTACTGTAGAGCGAACCAGATCGCGAAAATTGATGGATTTTCAAAATAAGCTGGCTTCTCTTTGCTGGCTGGATCCTGCTGCCGGAAGCGGCAATTTTCTTACGGAAACATACTTGTCCATTCGCCGTCTGGAAAATAAAGTGATCCGCTTGCTGCAGGGCGAGCAGATGGTCATGGGTGTAACCGATCCGATCAAGGTTTCTATCAGCCAGTTCTACGGAATAGAGATCAATGATTTTGCAGTCACCGTAGCCAAGACTGCTCTATGGATTGCCGAAAGCCAGATGATGAAAGAAACGGAAGAAATCGTACTGATGAATCTGGATTTTCTTCCATTGAAAACGAACGCTAATATTATTGAGGGAAACGCTTTAAGACTGGATTGGGAGGATATTGTACCGAAGCAGAAGTTGAATTATATTATGGGGAATCCACCGTTTGTGGGATATTCATTGCAAAGCAGATCACAAAAAGACGATATTCTCTCCATCTATATAGATGAAAAGGGCAAGCCCTACAAAACTGCAGGAAAAATAGATTATGTATCCGGTTGGTATTTCAAAGCCTCCCAATACATCTATGGAACAAAAATTAAAGCTGCATTTGTTTCCACGAATTCTATTACACAGGGCGAGCAGGTCGCTAGTGTGTGGAAACCGCTATATGAGCGATTTGGAATCCATATTGATTTTGCATATCGTACTTTCATATGGGATAGTGAAGCCAGTTTGAAAGCGCATGTCCATTGTGTGATTGTAGGATTCAGTCACAATTCAATCAATAATGATCGCATGCTTTTTTCTGGGGAAAGAATGCAGCATGTCACTAATATTAATTCCTATCTAGTGCCCGCACCGGATATCTTCATCGAAAGCAATAAGCATCCATTATGCAATGTTCCTGGCATGCTGACTGGTAATCGTCCTGCAGATGGCGGTCATCTAATTATAGAAGACTCTGATTATGAATCTTTTATTAAAAAAGAACCATCCTCAAAAGAATTTATAAAAAGGCTTATAGGTTCAGCAGAATTTATCAATAATAAAAAAAGATGGTGCTTATGGTTAGTTGGAATTTCACCGGATAAACTACGCAAAATGCCAGAAGTATTAAAGCGTGTTGAAGCATGTCGCACAGATCGTATTAATGCACCTGATGAAGGTCGTAGAAAATTAGCAGATAGACCAACACAGTTTAGAGAAATTAATAATCCAGATAAATTCGTTGTCGTTCCAGCAACTTCTTCTGAAAGACGCCGATATATTCCTATCGGTTTTATGGATTCAAATACAATTGTAACAAATGCAGTCCTAATGATCCCAGAGGCAACCCTTTTCCATTTTGGAATTCTAACCTCAAATGTTCATATGGCTTGGGTACGTTCTGTTGCTGGTAGATTGAAAAGTGATTATCGATACTCAAAAGATATTGTTTATAACAATTTCCCATGGCCAGATATTTCAATAGAGCAGCAAGAGAAAATAGCCCTTACAGCACAGGCAATTTTAGATGCTCGCTCGTTGTACCCCGATGCTTCTCTAGCTGACTTCTATGATGAATTAACCATGCCACCAGAGCTACGCAAAGCTCACCAGAATAATGATCGCGCTGTCATGCAGGCTTACGGTTTTCCGATTAAAGGATTTACCGAATCCGATTGTGTAGCAGAATTAATGAAAATGTATCAGAAATTGACAGAAGGAAGGTGATACTATGTTTACGATTGATGAAATCAAATCGCTTCTTAGAAATGGCGAGAAGGTAAATCTGGAATGCAAAGAGGCGGAATCACAAGTTCCAAAATCAATCTTTGAGACATATTCTGCCTTTGCCAATACGAATGGCGGAACCATTCTGCTTGGTATTCACGAAAATCTGAAAGAGCATAATCCCGAAAAGTGTTTTGCGGTAACCGGCGTATCCGATACACATAAAATCATTACAGACTTTTGGAACACGATTAACGGAAACAAGGTAAATGTGAATCTTCTGGTAGATGAAGATGTGTACCCGTTTGACTTTGAAGGTACTCCTATCGTTGTCATTGAAGTTCCAAGAGCGAGCTATCTGCTGCGCCCTGTCTATACTGGCGAAAATCCTTTCAAGGGTAGCTTCAAACGAAACCATGAGGGCGATTATCATTGTTCCGAAGCAGAGGTTCGGGCAATGTACCGTGACCAGAATCCGGATGGTAATGACAGCCTGATTATGGAATACTACACCATGGATGACATTGATGCCGATACATTAAAGCGCTACCGCCGTTTATTCAGCACTATCCAGCCGGAACATATTTGGAACGATTTAAATGATCATGAGTTTCTGGAGCAGCTTGGCGGCTATCGCCGTGACCGTCGTAAGAATATTGAAGGTCTAACGATGGCAGGACTCCTCATGTTCGGAAAGGGTCTTCCGATACGGGACGAGTTTGACCAGATTTTCATGGATTATCGTGAGGAAGTCCATGTTACTTCCGACGTCCGATGGAATGACCGCATCACATACGATGGCACATGGGAAAACAATCTTTTCAATTTCTTCCAAAAAGTCACTCCGAAACTTACCGCAGATTTAAAAAAACCGTTCAAGTTGGAAGGAATTCAGCGAATTGACGATACCCCGCAACATAAAGCGGTCAGAGAAGCACTGGTAAATCTGATTATTCATTCCGATTACCAGACAGAAGGAACCTTAAAAGTAATCAAAAAAGCAGATGGCTTTACCTTCACAAATCCTGGTATCCTGAAATTACCCAAATCCGAAATTTACAAAGGAGGGAACTCCAAACCACGGAATCCAAGAATGCAGACTATGTTAAGGTTTGTCGGCTTTGGCGACAATGCCGGATCTGGTTTTCCTGCGATTCTTGCTGCTTGGGCTACAGAAGGATGGCCAGAGCCGGAACTTTCCGAAGATACGATTTTAAATCAAGTGACCTTGACAATGTTCATAAAGCAAGAAGATGAAGTCGAATCGGATCCATCAACCCTAAACTCGACACCATCAACCTCAAATTCGGCTCCATCGACCCCAAATTCGGCTCCATCGACCCCAAATTCGCCCCCATCAGCCTCAAGTTCGACCCCATTGACTCCGAATTTGAAATCGTTTGAAAACGACTCATTGGAAGATAAAATTCTTTCTCTAATCCGCAATGACGAACATATTACCAGAAAAGAAATAGCTCGTCAAACAGGGGCATCCATGTATGCGGTAAAAAAGGAACTCGCACGCATGAAAGAGGCCGGCATCGCAGAATTTATCGGATTTAGTCGAAATGGAAAATGGATAATACAATCATAATTTTCACTCTCTTTAAGCTTCTATATACTATCCACTCATTAGTACCTTGCATCTGATCCCGAATCAAATGCAAGGTACTCTTCACAACATTTTATATATGTATATAATTCCATTTATCTCCAGGAAATCTCGTATATTCTTTCAATTATTTATTTTCTGGCATCGCGATCATTAATAAACGCCTTGGTCTTGTCATTGCAACATAAGTAAACGTCAAATTCCCCGCCTTGTCTAGTTAGCGCATTTGTGAGACACTCTAAAAGACACGAAAAAACTAGTAGTTTTTTAGAGGAGGACTAACATATCATGGATCGATCAACTCACATCCACTATAAGTTTACCTTGTTCTTAATCTCCCCCACCAGCTCATGCACCGTTGTACACGGGCACATCTGCGATGGATTTGTTTTTTCTTCTCTTCTACACTGCTCCATCTTCTGCTGTGCTATCTGAAGCGCCTTTTCCTCGTCACCAGCTTTGCAGATTTTGCTATACATTTGCTCGTCAGCCTTGGAATACTTCTGTCCAGTCTTCGTCTCATACACTCTCCCAAATTCGGAACAGCAAGTCCAAGAGTCTTGTATTGCAGGCATGGAGCCAAAGTAGGCGTACATCCATATTTCAAAGCATGGATTAGACCAACCCACTTGGATTCCTTTACTTGCTGCCTCTGCAATAATGTCATCAAATCCCAGTACCTGATCTCTGTCAAATACAATCCAAGGAATGCGATACTGTGCATCATAGGCGGTGAGTTCCAGACATTTATCAATCATAGTACGAGTCTTAGTTTCTACCACCTTTATTACAAGCTTATTTCTCACGTTCTCCGGCAAAGTCTGGTGCAAGCCTGTAAAGAAACAGCGCTCTGTAGCTTCTGTATCCGTAACAATCAAGTAGTATCCTAATTCCGGCACCTTGAATTGTTTCCTCTGGTCTCGTGATTTTCTGTTGCCAGCTCTATCCTTTTTTGCCATACTCAATCCTCCCTAAATATATCAATACTCTTTAAGGTAGGAATTGCACCATACTTTCCAATCAGATAATTCTTTTCATAACTTTCATCCTTACGAATACGGGTGCCGCCCTCATCCACAAAATCAGCCAGTGAGTACAAAGTAGATACGCCATTTGCGTCCTTTTCTACAAACCATATTTCGTCACGGCGTAGTAATTGGTTAGACAACTGCCATGTGTCATGGGTTGTAAATACAAGCTGAGCGTGGTTTTTATTGATTTCTGGATTTAAAAATGTGAGAAGAAAATTCCTTACAAGCAATGGGTGCAGGCGCGCATTCAGTTCGTCAATAAAGAAAACACTTCCTTTTTCCAGTACCTCCTGTAATTCCGGATATAGTGCAAACATTTTCAACGTTCCGGCAGATTCCATACCCAAAGGAATTTCTGCCATTTCATCCGAATCAATCATTTTGTGAAGTGCATTGATTTTGTAAGTGTCCTCTTTGGCCTCACCATCATGAGGAACCTTCTCAATTCTGAAGTCCTTGATGTGCTCATCAAAGGATGCAAAATATTCCACAACCTTTTGCTGAATTTCCTTGTTTTCCACAAATTCCTTTGGTAGCCTTCGTGACATAAAGAAGTTGGTGAATGGATCTCTAAAATCTGCAAACTCATTTGCTAGGAACCAGTCTCTGATTGCCTTGCACTTGCCAACCTTCAGCTTTGCTCCCAGTGAAATAATCAGAACCTGCTTTTCCAAGGCTACCCTAATATTATCTCTGCTGCTCTTAGGAAATCCTGACAAATCTAACTCTTCATCCGATGTACTACGATAAAATACCGCACTATATTTTCTTGCAGTTTTGGCTTTGGAATTCAGCCACTCTTCTGTCACGCCTTCTTTGTTTATACAGAAACCATAATTGTATGTTTTCTCTGCCTTATCTCCTGGCAGGGTAAAATACACCTCAAAACTGGATTCCGCATCAGCAGATGTGGAATCAAATAAAAACGGGGTAGGTCTGTATTCCTCAAACTTTTCCTCTTCATCTCCATACTTGAAGGATTCTGCAACATAGTCAGACATATATTCAAAAGCATTATATATATTGGACTTACCGCTGGCATTTGCACCGTAAATAGCTGCAACAGGAAGAATCTTTTCACTTCCTACGGTTACAACTCTATCAGAGAACTCTGTCATTTTTGTCGCTGAAAGATCCAATGTTGCTTCATCCTTAAATGATTTATAATTTTTAAAATTAAACTGTATTAGCATAATCCTGCCCTCACATTCTTCTTTCCTAACTATATTATATCCAATTTCTTATAAAAATCAACACTCATATGTGATTTCTTCTCATTTCAGTGTAATTTACAATATAAAAGAGCCCTTTGGCTCTTTTATTAGCTCATTAAAACTATGGTCATATTCCTGAATCATGACATTACCCTTTCCCGAAACTTTCTGCGGCTTCGTCTAACATATGCATCAATATTCCCTCATCATCTGTTCCTACATATACCTTCGGATATACCAAACATAATCCTGCCCGATCCCAGAATTCATCTTCATTGTCAGACGTCGAATTATAGTTCCCACCTACAGCACCTTTACCGCAGATTTAATTCGCCATTTACTACATACTGTCTCTCTGTATGTGCTGTTTGATACCGCACGTTCTCGCCTGTTTTATTTGACCTTTC
>CACYXH010000090.1 GCA_902778245.1 uncultured Lachnospiraceae bacterium
TGTGAATAAAAAGGCATGCGGGAGCGAAGCGGACGCATGCCGTCCTTTTCAAAGAGAGAGGATATGGCTATGCCGGAGATCTTCGCGAAACAACCCTGATTAGTATCTATTTACTATTGCAAGCGCAGGGGAAAACAGTTATAATTGACCTGAAACTGTGATTTACTTTACATTATGGGAGGATTTTGATGAGAAAAGAAAGAAAACTTTTAAAAGCATTAGCGGCAGCGCTGACCACAGCAATGGCTTTCCAGTCAGCAGCATTAGCGGCACCGATGGATGAATTAAATGATATTCTGGAAAAACAGCAGGAGATCGAGTCCGATCTGGATGTAGCGCTGGAGGAACAGCTGGGATTGACCGAATTGGGAGAAGCTGTGGAAGAAAACGGTGTCCGTTTTGTTATTGATCTTGAGCCTGGCGATAAGGCGCTGACGGATCCCAGCCTTTTAGATGTTCTTCCGGAGGAATCCTATTATCATGGTAATCTCCAGGTAGATAAGAACCTGAAAAAATGGCTGCTGGAGTCAGGAGTGGGAACTGCAGAAAATGCGCTTTTAGATTTTTCTCTGTACGGAGATGAACAGAAGCTGGCAATTTCGATACCTCAGTTCTTTGAAGGAGCTATCAGTATTGAAGCCGGCAGCTTTTTAGATCAGTACAACGGCTCTGTTTTGAAAGAACTGATAGAAAGTTTCGGCGGTGATGCTCTTTCTGGTGTTGAGATACCTGATTTTGATCTTTTCTTCTGGCCGAAAGAAGGGGAAAATGAGGAGGACGCTCTGCTGAATGGTAACGGCAATGATCTGGAAAACAAAGTTCTGGCAATTGCGGAAAAAACAGACGTTGAGAAACTGGAAGAGGAAGGTGAGACGATCTATCGGATGACCATCGCCACGGCGGATATTGCGGATCTGTATAAAGAGATTTTGAATCAATACGCAAATGTTTTCTCTGCGTTAGCTACCTTGGATTCCTCCAGCAATATTGACGAAATGCCGGAGAAACTGGATCAGATGATTGATGAGATGGCAGCGATGCTTGGCGATACGATCTCGTTGGATTTCCATGTAAAAGAAGAACTTCTGGAGAAGATCACTTTTGAATTATATTTAGATACTACTGCTTTAGAGGAAAAGGCGGAGGACAGCGAAGATACTGACACGATCATGGAAGTCAATGAACCGTTCCAGGGATACATTGATTATGAGATCATTTTCGCGGATCCCAGTCAGCCTATGAAACAGGTGGATTACAATGTGACTATGACGGATCTGGATCAGAATGAGTTTGCTCACATTTTCATTACCTTGAAGACGGAAAAAGAGGGAACCACAGTAACCTCATCTCTGGAAAGCGAACTGGCATTTAAAGATGAGGATGAATTTGAGACCATACCGTTTGTATCCGGCCAGCTGACCTATGATACAGCTGCTCAGGATCTGGACGGCGAGCTTGCTATAATGACGGATGAAAATACCATAATCTACACACTGGACAGCTCTTTCTCAGAAATTGAGAAAGGAAAATCTTTCTGCTGGAACGTTGATGAGCTTAGCGCAACTGTGGACGGAGAAACCATCAGCCTGAAAGCAAAGATTGATCTGGACGCGGATCCGGGAGAATTTGCGGCGCCGGTGAAAGAGACCCTGCTTTTCGGAACAGATCAGAATGAAATTTACGGTCTGATCGGAGAGATTGCGATGAATGCTCAGACCTGGGCAGCGCAGTTTGAACCGGAAACAGAGGCTGTGACTGAAACATTAGAAGATACAGCGGCATAAAATAAAATGCGGTCTGTCTATGGAGAGAGTCATTAATTTTCAAATAATAGCATATTAATATAGAAAAGTGTCCTGGTTTATATTTTTTACTGTGAACCAGGACCTTTTTTGCGTATGGTGAGGCTTTCCATGAAAAGAGATAACATAGTTGATGAAGAAAAGATGCTTCGCAGGGAAGAACGATTAAATTTGCTTGCGGATCGTACTATGCTTCCAAAAGAGATTGTTTCCGGGTGTTGTAATATTACCGCCGTTGGACAAAATGAACTTATTATTGAAAACTATAAAAGTATTTTGGAATACCAACCAGAAAAATTAGTGGTATTGACGAAACAATGCAGAGTCGAGATTTCCGGAAAACACCTGGAGATTGTTTATTACGCCAAAGAAGAGATGAAAATAACCGGAAGAATCAAGTGTATCAACTATAAAAGCAGCAGATAGGAGGAGTTGTTTTGGAAAGAAACTTCCTGTTGCGGTTTCGGGGAACAGTGCGTATACGAATTACCGGAAGTTTTTGCGAACGTTTTTTAAACCTGTGTGCTTACCACGGCATAATATTGTGGAATCTAACACCTGTGGAGGATGGTTATGAAGCCTTCCTGTCTCTGAACAATTTCCGCAAGATACGTCCTTTGGTGAAAAAGAGCCATATTCGTGTCCGGGTGATACAGCGCAGGGGCGTCCCATTTCTGCTTTACCGTTATCGAAAGAGAAAAGCATTGTTTGTTTCCGTGGCCGTTGCCGCATTTCTGATTTTATTTCTTTCTATGTTTATTTGGGACATTAAGATTAACGGGAATCTTTCCGTAACGGATGAAAAAATTATGGATTACCTACTAAATGAAGGCATTCACCAGGGGATATGGAAATCCTCGGTCAACTATAAGGAGCTGGCTTCCGATCTGCGCCAGCATTTTCAGGAAATGACCTGGGTATCCGTAAAGCTTCAGGGGACTAGATTGGTGATAGATCTTCAGGAAAATACTGACGTTGCATTGCGGGAAGAGATTGATTATAGTCCAAGCAGTCTGATTTCTAATGTGGACGGTACGATTGTAAAGATTATCACCAGAGCCGGTACTCCCCAGGTAACGGAAGGAGATGAAATAAAAAAGGGAGACTTGCTGGTATCGGGAAGAATTGACCTGGTCAATGACTCAAGTGAAGTATACGATCATCAATATGTGCCCGCGGATGCTGATATCTACGTGAAGACGAAGATTACCTACCGGGAACAAATACCACTAAAACAAAAAATAAAAGTATATACAGGAAAAGAAAGTTCCCGCCATTTATTGCGGTTTGGTTCTTTCCATATAGGGCTTCCTTTTTTCCTTACCTCCTATGGAGAATATGACTGCATTCGTACGGAAAAACAGCTGCGGCTAATGGAAAACTTTTATCTTCCTGTGTTTTTTTCCAAGATGACGGTTCGGGAATATGAGGTTCAGGAAAAAATTTGTACCAAAGAACAGGCAAAAAAGCAGGCTCAGAATAATTTAGACAACTTTCTTAAAAAATTCCAAGAAAAGGGGGTTCAAATATTTCAAAATGATGTTAAAATAGAGACAACTGATTCCATATGCATTGCCCAGGGAACAATCTATCTGATTGAGAAGGCCGGAAAGCGTGTGGATACAGAAATAGAAGAAGAGCAGAAGGAAGGAACCCCGACAGAATGAGTATGGTTGAAAGAATAATTTCGGTTCCAGCAGAACATGAAAAAAATGTATTCGGACAATTCGACCAATTTATCAAGAAAATTGAAAAATCACTGAATGTGACTGTTATAAGCCGGGACGGGTCTACCAAAATCTTAGGCAGCGAATTGATGGCAGACCGGGCGGTTCGGATTCTTACAAATTTGCTGGAGTTATCCAGACGTGGGAATATAATTTCAGAGCAAAATGTGGACTATGCCATTTCCTTGTCTTATGAAGAAAAAGAAAGTTCTCTGGTAGAAATTGATAATGACTGTATCTGCCATACCATTAATGGAAAGCCCATCAAGCCAAAGACTCTGGGACAAAAGCAGTATGTGGATGCCATTCGTAAAAATATGATCGTCTTCGGAATCGGTCCAGCCGGTACAGGAAAGACATATCTGGCTATGGCCATGGCGATCACAGCATTTAAAAATGATGAAGTGAGCCGTATTATCATGACGCGTCCGGCAATTGAAGCGGGAGAGAAACTGGGCTTTCTGCCGGGAGATCTGCAAAGCAAAGTTGACCCTTATTTAAGACCCCTCTATGATGCCCTGTACCAGATTATGGGGCCGGAAAGTTTCCAGAAAAATATGGAAAAAGGTCTGATTGAGGTGGCACCGCTGGCGTATATGCGTGGCAGGACTTTGGACAACGCATTTATTATATTGGATGAAGCCCAAAATACTACGCCGGCTCAAATGAAAATGTTCCTGACTCGTATCGGATTTGGATCCAAAGTAATTATCACCGGGGATCTGACTCAAAAAGATTTGCCTGCATCGACCCAGTCAGGACTCGAAGTGGCCGTGCGGGTATTGAAAAAAGTAGAAGAAATCCAATTCTGTTATCTTACCAGCCAGGATGTCGTACGTCACCCGTTAGTGCAGAGAATTGTAAAGGCTTACGATGAATATGAGACTAAACTGACCGCCAGACAAAAGGCGCGGGAAGAGGCAGGAAAGACAGAACAAACAGGAAAGCGCACACCCAGAAAAAGGCGTGGTACGGATTATGACAATTAATTTTGAAAACGAGAGCAGCGTTGACCTTGCGCTTTCACTAGAGGAAATCGCAGAAGAAGTAATTATTTCAGCTTTGGACTATATTGGCTGTCCCTACGAGGCTGAGGTGAATCTTTTGATAACGGATAACGAGCAGATACATGAAATGAATCGAGATTTTCGTCAGATTGACCGGGCGACGGATGTATTATCCTTTCCAATGATTGAATATCAAAATGCAGGAAGCTTTGATTTTCTGGAGGAGGATGGCATGGAAGACTGTTTTCATCCGGAAACCGGCGAACTTTTGCTGGGAGATATTGTGATTTCCGCAGAAAAAGTGGTAGAACAGGCGAATGAGTACGGTCATTCCACTAAAAGGGAGTACGCATTTCTTATCGCTCATAGCATGCTGCATCTTATGGGATTTGACCATATTAATCCCCTGGAAGCTGCGGACATGGAGCAGAAACAAAGTGAGATACTTGAAAATCTGCATATTACTAGATAATTTCTGTCGAACCATAATTTGGCAGATATTATAGAAGATAATTTGATTAAGAAAGGGGTATTGGTAATGAAATTAAGAAAATCATTTATGGCAATCACAGCGGCAGTCCTGGCAACGACTATGCTTGGGGGGACGGTACTGGCAGAGGAAACCCAGACCTGTAAAAGCTATCTGACCGGAGAAACCGTTCCTGTGGAAATCGGCCGTCAGAGACCTATCGCTATTATGTTGAACAACATCATTGATGCGGTTCCGCAGTATGGCATTGAAAACTGCGGAGTGGTGTATGAATCGCCGGTGGAAGGCAGCATCACCCGACTGATGGGAATCATGGAAGATTACAAGGACTGCTGGAGGATCGGTTCCGTCCGCAGCTGCAGAAACTATTTTATTTACATGGCAAGAGAATTTAATGCTATCTATGCCCATTTCGGACAGGCGATCTATGCGGAGCCTATTTTAAATCTTGACACCACACACAATCTGAGCGGCCTTGGCAACTATGGTGATATTATTTATTACCGCTCCGATGACAGGGTATCCCCGCACAACGTGTTCACGGACTATGACCGCATTCAGGCAGGTATTGACGCTTACGGTTATGACAGAAATTATGCCAGCGGTTATGAAGGGCATTATAAGTTTGCTGAGGATGGCGAAACGGTAACGCTGGATGGGGGCGAGGACGCGCTGGTGGTGCTTCCTGGTTACACCTACAATCACGCCAGGTTTGAGTATGACCCGGATAGCGGACTATATAAACGTTATCAGTACGGCGATGCTCAGATTGATGGCAATACCGGCAACCAGCTTACCTATAAAAATGTCATCCTTCAATACTGTGACTGGGAAAACTTCGATGAAAACGGTTATTTGAATATCAACATGGTAAGCGGCGGCAAGGGAAAATATATTACCAACGGGAAGGCCATTGATATTTACTGGGAAAAAGAGAATTACAACCCGGATTCAGAGTATTACTGCACCATTGAATCTCAGTATTCTTATGTTCCGGTGCGCTTCTCCGATTTTAATGTGACCAGATATTATGACATGGACGGAAATGAGATCACACTGAATCAGGGAAAAACCTGGGTGTGTATCGTTCAGGATTCCTATTCTGACCATGTTACGATCTCTGATGATTACAATATTTCCAGCAGTGTAATTGATTTCTGATGGAAACGACTATTTTTATGAAACAACGAGGTTTTATTAGTGAGTAACAAAGGAAAAAGTTCAAAAAACTTTCTGGTTCAGGGAACCATCCTGGCAGCGGCTTCTATCATAGCCAAAACCATAGGACTGATCTACCGTATCCCCCTAAATCGTATTTTGGGGGATATCGGTATCAGCTATTATTCTACGGCAAATGAAGTTTATTCCATCATTTTGATGATCTCCTCGTTCAGCCTTCCGCTGGCAGTATCGAAACTGATGGCGGAGAGGCTGCAGCGAGGTGAAGTAAGAAACGCAAACAGAGTCTTCTTATGTGCAGTTCGGTTTGCCGTGGTATCCGGTGCGGCGCTGTCACTGCTGACCTATGTATTTGCAGGGATTCTCAGCAAATATATTTTAAATATTGAGTACGCGAAATACGGACTTCGGGTTTTGGCGCCCGCGATTTTTATTTTTGCCATTACCGGTACATTCCGCGGATTTTTCCAGAGCTATTCTAATATGGTGCCAACAGCGGTATCCCAGGTCATTGAGCAGATCATCAATGCGATTCTGTCTATTGTATGCGCCGGTATTATGTTCCGATATGGTCTCGGGTTGGCACAATTGGAAGGCAATGATCTTTTGGGACCGGCATGGGGCGCTGCGGGAGCCACGTTTGGCACGGTAGCCAGTGTGACCATCGCTATGGTTTTTATGATGGTAATCTATTCTTCGTTCAGGAAAACATTTGCAAAACAATTGCGCAGGGACTCCACCGGCCGTGTTGAATCTTCAACGAAAATTTATCGCATTCTGATTGCGACGATTCTTCCTATCGTACTTAGCACCCTGATTTACAATATCAGTAATATTCTGGATCAGGGCGTATTTAATGCTATTTTAAAAGGACAGGGTTATCCGGAAGATCAGTATGCCACCATCTGGGGAATCTACGCCGGTAAGTTTCGAGTACTCATGAACGTACCGCTGTCCCTGGCTTCCAGTCTTGGACCGGCCATCGTGCCAAGTCTGACGGCAGCTTTAGCCGGTAAAAATAGAAAAGAGGCAACAGGCAAGATCAATTCTGCCATTCGATATACTATGATCATTACCATTCCTTGTGCGCTGGGTATGGCGGCGCTGGGGGGACCCATCATCCAGATGCTGTTTCATCCGGAGAGCGGACTTCCTCTGGCGGAAGGTATCATGCAGGCAGGCGCTCTTATGATCATTCTCTATGCGCTTTCCACACTGACCACAGCCATCCTTCAGGGAATGGGAAAACTGAGAGACCCTCTGATCCATTGTGTGATAGCGTTGGTATTGCATATTATTTGTCTGGTAGTGCTTTTGCGTAGTTTTAATCTGAATATTTACGCAGTGATTTACGCGAATATCTTTTTTGCCCTGATCGTAAGTATCCTGAATGCATTGTCTATTAAACGCTATCTGTCATACCGCCAGGAAATCCTTAAAAGTTTTATTATCCCAAGCCTGGCATCTATTATTATGGCTTTTGCGGCTTTTGCACTTTATTCTTTCTTCCATCTGTTTGCAGGGAATACGATATCGACAATGATCGCTATTTTTGTTGGGATTGTTCTATACGGAGTGGGTCTGGTGGCCTTTCACGGTATTACGATGGATGAACTGGCCTCCATGCCAAAGGGAAAGAGCATAATCCGCATCTTCCGGCGGCTTGGGCTGCTTCATTAAGATTTGCTATATAAAGGAGAAGTAACGTGAACGATCAGGAATTAGCCAGGATCAATGAGCTGGCCAGGAAATCAAAAGCAGAAGGATTAACGGAGGATGAATTAAAAGAGCAAAAAGAACTCCGTCAGAGATATATTGAGGCGGTCCGCATGAATCTGCGGGGCCAGCTGAATAATATCGACATCATTAATAAAGAAGGAAAAATAGAGAATCTCGGTGAAAAATACGGAAAGAAAGGGCATTAAACATCCCTGTGATTTTTGAAAAAAGGAAGGAAAATTACGATATGGCAAATCTGAGAGACGATGCTCTGATCCAGAAGACGATGCTCTGATCCAGATCGGTCAGAAAGCAAAGGATGCAGAGATCAGCCTGCGAACCATGGGCAGCGAACGGAAAAACAGATCCCTGCTTCAGGTGGCAGAAGGATTAATACATCATTCGGAGACGATTCTGTCCGCAAATCAAAAAGATATAGACCAAGCAAAAGAAAACGGGATGGCACAGGGGATGATCGACCGGCTGCTCCTGACGTCAGCCAGGATCGAGGCCATGGCGGAGGGACTGCGCCAGATTGCCGGGCTGGAGGATCCTGTCGGGGAGATCCTTGGTATGAAACAGCGCCCC
>CACYXH010000091.1 GCA_902778245.1 uncultured Lachnospiraceae bacterium
TCCAGCACGGGTTTCAGTTCCGGCAATGCCTGCACAGGACAGCTTCCTGCTTCGATGGCCTTCTGCGCGGTCTGTACCTCTTTTGCCAGGCCCACATATGCCGGATCCTTACGGGAAAGGGCAAATTCCGCCAATCCCAGCGGATTGGAACGGTAGGAAGAGGTTTCGCCGGAAGGGATCAGCTCGTCCGTTGTGGTCACCGGGTCATGGATCTCTGACACTACTTTCAGGATCAGGTTCTCCGGAAGCTCCACCATGGCAGGCCAGTCTTTGATATTTGGTCCCAATTTGATCTCTACTGAAGGATCTGCCACTCCCTTGCTGTCAAAGACACGGTTCTCATAAATAGCGCTGTCAAAGAAATATTTCGGTTTCGTGAAGTCCACGTCTACCTCGGTGCCCGCCGTCAGATAACCCTTGTTAGCTGCGGTAGCCGCAATGGACCTGGCGTCCATCAACGCAACGGAAGCGATCTGTCCGCTCTGCAGCTTGGAGCCCTCGCGGTTCGGGAAGTTTCTCGTGGAATGCCGGATGCTGAACGCGTTGTTGGCCGGAGTATCTCCAGCGCCAAAGCAAGGTCCGCAGAACGCAGTCTTCACCACCGCGCCGGACTGGATCAGATCCGCCAGCTTGCCATTTTTCGCCAGCTCCATATAGATCGGCGTACTTGCCGGATAGACGCTGAGAGTAAACTCATCATTTCCAATAAATTTTCCTTTCAGGATATCAGCTGCATCACAGATATTTTCAAAGCCGCCGCCTGCGCAGCCGGCAATGATGCCCTGATCCACATACAATCTGCCGTCCCGCACTTTATTCTTCAGGGTAAAGTCCACTGCGCCGTCCAGGCTCACCTTCGCCCGCTTCTCCACATCATCTAGAATATCCATCAGATTCTCTTTCAGTTCCTCGATGGTGTAGGTATTGCTGGGATGGAAGGGCATAGCGATCATGGGGCGGATCTCGCTTAGATCCACATACACCATTCCGTCGTAGTAAGCCACCGCGCCGGGATTCAGTTCTTTGTAGTCCTCTGCTCTGCCGTGGATCTCATAGAACTCTTTAATTTCGTCATCGGTCTGCCAGATAGAGGAAAGGCAGGTAGTCTCGGTGGTCATAACATCCACGCCGATACGGAAATCCGCGCTCAGGTTCTTCACGCCCGGTCCAACAAATTCCATGACTTTGTTGTTTACATATCCGTTACCGAACACAGCGCCGATGATGGCCAGCGCCACATCCTGGGGACCTACGCCCTTGACGGGAGCGCCGGTCAGATAGACGGCGATAACCCCCGGCATATTGATATCATACGTCTGGGACAGCAGCTGTTTTACCAGCTCCGGTCCGCCTTCTCCCACTGCCATGGTACCCAGAGCCCCGTATCTGGTGTGGGAATCCGAACCCAGGATCATCTTTCCGCCGCCCGCCAGCATTTCTCTGGCATACTGGTGAATCACTGCCTGATGAGGGGGCACATAGACGCCGCCGTATTTCTTGGCGCAGCTAAGGCCAAACATATGGTCATCCTCATTGATGGTGCCGCCCACGGCGCAAAGAGAATTGTGGCAGTTGGTCAGCACATAGGGAATGGGGAATTTCTCCAGCCCTGATGCCCTGGCAGTTTGAATGATTCCCACAAAGGTAATGTCGTGGGACGTAAGCTTGTCAAATTTAATTTTCAGCTTCTCCATATTTCCGGAAGTATTATGTTCCTTCAAAATCGAATAAGCGATGGTATTTTGGGCTGCTTCCTCTTTGGAAGGCGCCGCTCCGGTCCGGCTGCTGAGCACCGCAGCCGCGTCCCGATCAGCTTCCACGATATCTGTTCCGTTTACCAGATACACACCGCTGTCATATAATTTAATCATAAATTCCCTCCTCACGTTGTTTTACCCATTATAAAGTTTTACGCTTCATATTGCAAGAAAGAGTTTCTATTTCTAAGGGGACGGTGCAAAATACTGGCTAACGGAGTTCCGATATCCTATGTTCGCTTACTCCTTCCGACACTGTATGTCTATGACGGACTAAAGTCCGCCCTATCTCATACAGTGTCTCGGAGATGCGTACATATGGATACGCGGAACCCCTTGCCAGTATTTTTCACCGACCCCTTATACTAAATTTTTCACCCTTCTCATATACTTATACAAAAACCCATCGAGGTTCTTATGCATCTCAAACAACAGTACATACCTTACATCCGGGCGGGGCTTCTACTTATACTGGCGCTCCTGGCGGGAATAGGGCTGGCCCGCTTATCCCACGGCGGAGAAAAAAAAGCGGTAGAAACATCCGCTGACAGTGGGAGCTGGGGATTAAGTTTTCAAGAAGAAGGAAAACGTCCGGTGGGCAATGCCACCATGGAAGAGCTCAGAGAATACGACGCGTGGTTTGCAGACGATACCGAGAATAAAGTTCTATATCTTACCTTTGACGCCGGCTATGAAAACGGCAATATGCCGGCCATTCTGGACGCACTGAAAAAGCATGGCGTTACGGCCACCTTCTTTGTGGTAGGTAATTTCGTGTCTGACAACCCGGATCTGATCCAGCGGATGGTGTCCGAGGGGCATACCGTGGGCAATCACACCATGACCCATCCGAATATGTCCAAAATTTCCACCATGGAAGACTTTAAAAAGGAGTTAGGGGGCGTAGAAGAACTCTATGAAAATATTACGGGAACGCCTATGACGAAATTTTACCGTCCGCCTCAGGGCATCTACAGCAAAACAAATCTGTCCATGGCGAAACAGCTGGGCTACAAGACGTTTTTCTGGAGCCTGGCTTATGTGGACTGGTATCAGGATCAGCAGCCCACCAAAGAAGATGCCTTTCGCAAGCTGCTCACCCGCATCCATCCCGGAGCCATCGTGCTGCTCCACAGTACCTCCTCCACCAACGCCGCTATCCTGGATGAACTTCTGACAAAGTGGGAGGAGATGGGATACCGCTTCGGAACGCTGCAGGAGCTGACGTAATAGGACAGCAGTGTCAGGTGTTATTATCTCCATTCCGCAGCCAATGATACCGCAATGGATATTGGCCCCCATATAAACAGGGGGCCGGGGAAAATTAAATCATCCAAATCGGTACAATATAATTGTCCCTGTCAATTGCGCTTAATCCCGGTTTCATGCAGATGACCGCTCCCTTTGAGCGGGGAGTCGATGACTTATCCAATAAGTTAAATACTTTTATCAATTCCGTTCCAGGATTAGATGTTTTTTTGATCTCCATCGGATTAAGGACTCCATCGTGTTCTAATACAATATCAATTTCCTTTGCGTCCTTATCACGATAATAATACAAATAGGGTTCCTTTCCACAGTTCAGGTAAGTTTTCATGATTTCAGCGACTACATAGTTTTCTAATATAGCGCCGTTCATTGCGCCGCTCTCCAAGGTTTCCGCATTACTCCATTTGGTCAGATAACAGACAAGTCCGGTATCATAAAAATATAGCTTCGGCGTTTTTACAAGGCGCTTTAACATATTATTGGAATATGGATGAAGATAGAATATAATTCCCAGTGTTTCCAAAATCCCTAACCAACTCTTTGCCTGTATCTGATTGATATCCGCGTCTCTTGCAATATCCGCAGTATTTAACATCTGCCCACACCTGGCCGCCACGGCTGTGATAAAACGGAAAAATTTCAATGAATCGATGGTATCAGACAACTCCATCACATCCCGCTCGATATAAGTACTGAAATAACTACTATAGAAAATCTGGCTATTGCTGTTTGCGCCACTTACGATCGTAGGCATAGAACCTCTGTAGATTCGCTCAAAAATGTCACGCGTATCTGCTTCTGTACGTTCGGCCTTTCTTGCCGTCAGCGCGTCCATATCTATGGTAAATGGCTGCATTGCGCCTCCACAAATTTCTGCCTGGGATAAGGAAGTCAAAGAAAGTACCGCCACTCTTCCGGCAAGCGATTCCTGAACACCTTTCATCAGCTTGAACACCTGAGAACCGATAAGCCAAAATGCTCCGGGTTCGTGGGTTTTGTCCACATGCATTTTAATATAAGTAAACAACTCCGGTGCGTACTGAACCTCATCAATCAATATCGGCGGCTTATGCAGCTGCAAAAACAATTCCGGATCCGTCTTTGCAATATTTCTCTCGTTCCAATCATCTAAAGTTACATATCCTCTGTTTGTACCGTCCATTAATTTTAAAAGCATGGTAGTCTTTCCAACCTGTCTCGGACCCGTAACAAGAACAACAGGATACTCTTTTGTAACCTGACTTACCACATGTTCCAGATTTCTTGTTATATATTTCATAACGCGCAACCTTCTTTCGGCTATTATTAACTTTATTTTAATATTAGCCGAACAAAAAATCAAGAATTATTCGTCTAATCATTATTATTCCTTAATTTTAGCCGATATTTTGCTATTCATTATAGTTCTCCAGCACAAACTGTTCAAAAACAGGAAGAACGAAGCACACATATCCCCTTTCATCCCCAGTTAATATACCTTTTTTAATCAATCTTTTTCGGTACGGATTGAATTGATTCGTATCAATTCCCAGGATTTCTCTTATATCACTTATCTTTCCGTTCCCGGATCGGGCAATTCCATACACAATTCTACGATCGCCTTTTGATAGTTCTGACCATATTTTGTCATACACATAATCTTCCAGGTACTGCCTGTAATCGTCGAGGATTTCCTCCATCTGTCCGCCATTTTCCCATGTAAAATATCCAAGCACCTGAAAAGCAAAAGAATAGCCCCGAGTCATTTTTGCCATTCTGAGCGCTGACGCGTCATCGATATCAAAGGTTTTTTTGTAATTTCTGGATATCGCACCTATATTTAAAGGTTCTAATTCGACTTTTGGAGCCCTGTACAAAAATGTAAGACTTTTTTCATTCTGAAGATTGTTAATGTTTTCATATAAACCTGTCATGAGCAGAAAAACGGGCAGATCCTGACGGACAAAAATCTGAAAAGCACTGGCAAATGCACGCATATCCGGCGTGTTAACTCCTTCATCAATCGTAATAAGTATTTTTTTGCTGTGCTTTTTCAGGCTTTCAAGCATTTTTTCTAATGCAGTTTCGATATCAGTGATTGGAACGGTACCGTCCACTTCAAGGCCAAAACCAAAAAAGGAAAGATTAATTTTAGCGCTTTGGAATATTTTAGCCAATCCATCCTCACTGCTCAATTTCGATGCAAGGCTTTTCAATAAATCTCTTTCCGGATTTAATTCTACGACGATCCAATCTCTTTTCTGTTTTATTTTTTTTGAAATCTCCGTCATGAACACGGTTTTTCCGGTTCCTCTCACACCAGTTATCATAAAAACCTGCTGCGTCGGGCTTTCGTTACAAAATTTATCTATAATCTCCGTTGCCTGAAATGCTCTGGAAATAATTTGTGTCGGCTCCTTTCCGAATACCAGAGTATACGGATTTTTTTCCATAAAATCCCTGCCTCCTTTTTTACTGTCGTTTACTGTTAAAAGAGATTTTTACTGTCGTTTACTGTTATGAAAAAAGTTTACTGTCGTTTACTGTTTTTGTCAACTAAAAATATTATTCTACTCCCTCACGCGCTCACAGCGCACTGTCACACGGTAAGAGCCGCCCAAAGTACAGGTGAACAGGGTCAGATCCCAGTCTCCGCTGCTCATCTCTTCCACCGCCGTGGGCATCAGCGTTTCCCGAAGCGCTACTTTATAAGTGAATACATTGTCATCCATATCGGTGAGAATAACTGTATCACCCTCCTGCAGATTTTTCAGGTTACCAAAATGGGAGGTGTAGTTGTGAGCCGCAATGACCAGATCGTCCGTGTAGGCGGATCCCTGATACCGGCAGGGGGCGATTCTCAGGTTTGGATAGCTCCACTGGCTGAGTACCGGAAGTTCCAGGTCAAAAGCCGGGATTTTGAGCACAGCAATATACTCCTGTCCATCAATAACTTTTACCGGCATTTCCATTTTCGGGTTCAGCACATAATCCGGCACCTCAACCTCTCCGGCTGCGCTCTGGGATGCAGCGTCATCTTCCTCAGATTCTTTCTCCGGACGCATCTCCCGAAGCTGATCCATCACCCCGTGGGCAGAGCGGGAGGCCCGATTATCATCCATAAAATTGTAAATTGTCAGGAAAAGGGCTGCTGCGATCAGCAGCAACCCTATCATCATCGGCAATGATCCTTTTTTATGCCTCATTCTTTTTTCCTCTCCGGCGAACCAGTCCAAATACGATCAACAGCAGCCCGCACGCCAGAAGCAGCGGCACCGGCCACCAAAGCTGGCCTGTCTGGGGCAGTCTGGGTGACGTAGGCGTGCCGGGGGTACCGGGCGTCGCAGGCGTGTCATCCTTGTAAGTGTTAGTCACTACGAAAGTAACTCCCTCCTTGGTCACAGCTACCTTATAATTCTCCAGCTGATCCTTCTCAACCAACTTCCATTTATGTCCGCTCTCCAGCTCATCCCAGGTATAGCGCCAGTTGATCTCCTGATTCAGAGTCACCTCTTCATATACCTCACCGTCACACAGCAGCTGAACTGTGATCTCCGTGGGGCGTTTCTTAGTGTGTCCTTCATCCTCCCATACCTTCAACACTTTTCGGGTAACAGTCGTTGGCTGATCCGGGATAGAAGTAGATGTCAATTTCGGATTGATCGTTACTTCATACTGCCATTCGCTGCCCGTCGCATCCTGTCCCGGAAGCAATACCATGGCGGGAGCTGCTTCATAGTTCTTTTTGTCCTGTGTATGATCCTGGCAAAGCACCAGATATAACCCCTGGGACAGTTTCGCCTGACCGATAGAGAAGGTCAGTTTTCCTGAGTCATCTGTCTTTCCACTGCCTGTGGAAGAAATCTTATCCCGAAGCACATACCCTTCCAGCGTGGATGCCAGTGTCTTCCACTCGGCATCACTCTTCGCCTGAATATTCACATTATACTTCGCAAAAGTATCCGTGGCAGTCAACGTTATGTTCTCGTCCACTGTAGCTACCAGATAAATATCTACCGGGACACTCACCAGAGGCGTCTCTCCATCCAGAACAGCAACCGTCAGTTCCACTTCCCGCTGCGTGTCAATTTTTCCGGCAGGCGCTGCCCACACAGACAAGGACAGTGCAGCCATCATCATAATGAGTAATATTGCAATCCCACATTTACTCTTCTTCATTATATTCACCTCCGGAGTTGTCTTTCTTTTTCTTCGGTAACAGAAGAATGATCAAAAGCACCAGCAGCATTGGAATAGCCACGATGGGCGCTACAAACAATGGTTGAATCTGTATCGCATCCGCCGTCACGCGGACAATACCTGATTCCTCCAGGTTTTCAATCCGGTGTCCCCTCACCAGGAGGCGATGGGTATTAATTCCATAGGGAGTGCAGGTCACCAGGGTACAGTAATCCTTGCCCTTCTCAATCTGCAAATCCTCCGTTTCCTCCGGTTCCACGATCAGAATCTGATCCACCTCGTAGGTCAGCACCTCATCCAGAACCCTAAGCACAAAGATATCTCCCTCCACCAGCCGATCCAGGTCGGTAAACAGCTTGGCGCTGGGAAGTCCGCGATGCCCGGAGAGCACACAGTGGGTACTCTCTCCTCCGGTGGGCAAACTCGTCCACTCCAGGTGCCCCACGGCAATCTGCAGGGCCGCCTCGTCTGTCCCGTGATAGATGGGCAGGGAACAATTAATACTGGGTATCTCAATATACCCCATTACGCCGGTTCCGGATACATTGAGCAGGGACTCATACTTTTCTTTCTGCTCATCCTTCAACACATAATTGATGTCGCCCTTGGCGAGAGCTTCATTATACTTTTTCGCCGCTTTCCAAAGATCGTCATACTGCACCGTGTCCAGCTTAGCCACATCCTCCGCATAGCTGGCAATGGCCCGGGACTGATGAAACGAATTCCAGTAGTCGCTGACGGTTGGGTACAGCAGCAAGGACAGCCCTACAAGTAAAATGAGTATTAAGCATGGTGTGATCCAATTTCTCTTTTTCTTTTTCATGCAGAGTTCTCCTTGCCGCTGTGGGCCGGGGAGAATCCATCTCCCCGGCAGTCACAGC
>CACYXH010000092.1 GCA_902778245.1 uncultured Lachnospiraceae bacterium
TCTCCTGAATAGCTTGCATTTACATAGAGGATATGCTGCCTGTCGTCAAAAGCATAGCCGGTGGCAGCATTGATACGATCGATAGGATACAATGCCTTGCCTGCGCCCCAAATATCATTTTCTGTAATGAAAATAATATATGTCGTCGGCAATTCTTCAAACTGCTGACCGGCATTCAGGTTTTCCACATCCAATGCACTTGCATGATATCTGGCACGTTCCGGGCGCGCCCCGCTGTCTGCGCGCTGAACCTCCAGATCATATTGCTGGTTTTGATCGTCTATGCCATGTACATCCAGACAAAGACCTCTTGCGCCAACCAGCCTGACCAAGTCTTTTTGCGTTTCTTCCTTTGTCAGGTGAAGATCTTCTTTACCGATAATGATTCGGAGGACATACTCAGCGAGCGGAAGATTATCTCTGAAAAGAACTCTCATGAAAGTATCATCAACAGGCCGAAATCCGCGAAGCCTAGCCAGATCTTCCTCATGATCTCTTTGTCGTTGCAATTCCTGCTCTGTCATACACATCACTCCTTCGTATAAACATCCAGTTTCATTATATCTGTCAAGGCACGTAAAATCAAGTAAAACGCTCTAAAAATGGTTTTTCTCCTGATGCGAATAACTTCTGTCAGATTCTCCTCTTTTTATATTTCATTTGCATCGGCGGGTTCTGCTTCCATGACAGCTTTCCGCTTCTTTGTCTGCTTCATCATAATGGAAAGGATGACAAAGCAAAGGACGAAAGTAATAAGCGAAATGATCACGGCTGCCGCGATGGTTCCCACAGGTTTCCGGTAATACCTGAATATCATAACGGCGTTGAAAATACCCATCACAATCCCTGTCAAAGCAGAAACAATCAGGTTGGTTTTGGTGTTCATCGCAAGTTTCCGGTCCCAGATCCCTCTCCTGACACAGGCAAAGGCAAGGTACAGGGCCAGTACCATAAACACTACCCATTCCCCTGCGAGGGCCTTGAAATCAAAACTGCCAAATGCAAAGCTCTGAATGATCATGACAATCAGCAACCCCCAGAATGCCAGCCAGCACCCGTTATGTTCGATCTTCAACAATTCCTGTTCCTGCATTTCATCCAGATTACTCTTCCTCTTCATTCTCTTCTTCCTCCCAGAAAATATCATTCAATGTAACGCCAAGTGCGCGGCAGATCTTATTGCAAAGCTTGATAGAAGGGTTGAACTCCCCGGCCTCAATCAGGCCTATCGTCTGCCTCGTGACTCCGGCTTTCTGTGCCAGCTCTGTCTGTGACATATCCAGTTCTATACGTCGGAACTTCATTTTGAGATTTCGCATCTGCTCCCTCCCTTCATGATGCAAATTATATATTGCTTTTGCAATCTTGTCAACTATATTTTGCATTTATATTTTAAACCGGGCATCTCTTTCACTTCGCCTTTCACGTTTAGATGAAAGGCGAAAAGGCGTGAATGGGCGAAAGAATGAAATGATGAAATGAAAAGCTGTTTTGAAGAGGCCTTTAAGTGCCGCATAGTTATTTTACTCAAGAGGGTATTAAAAAGTCCTTGACAGCACGTTACTGGATGGATCCTTATGAGCCAGAGTATTATAACGTGGACGGGTATAGTATCTCTTTTAAGATTCCGTTTGATGGAGATGCCAATTTACTATATTTGAAACCATCCACTTTTATCATGACCCGGTTTTCGGTTTCCTCTGTAACAGCGCCTCAAGGCGAAGAATTGGGGTCGCTTGTTATTGTCATAGAAAACACAAAAGATAATTTGAAAGTTCATTCAGATAATTTGGCTCAGTATGTGGCTGGACAGTTTGAAGGGCAATTTAAAAATTATCGCCAGATGATTAACTATGTTCATGCTGGAATTAAAGGTTACAATGATGGATTGCGTCAGAACATTATAGGTTTATTGAATAAGAGACGAGACAAGGCGAATGATTTTGCTGCTATTAGCAGAGCATTAAGCATTCCTCTGAAAAAAAGTAAAAATGCGCCAACATCCGCTCCTGTTCCATTGAAACGAGTCACGCGAAAGCCTGTTGAAAAACCTGGATTTCGTCAGCCGGAACCAGAGTATTGTATTTCAAATGAAGATTATTCCAATATTTTGAATATTATTCATGGGGTATGCTCCTCCATGGAAGCAACTGCACGTACTTTTATTAAAAACGATGAAGAGGAGCTTAGAGATTTTATTATAACAACACTGGGGACACACTACGAAAATGCTGTCACTGGTGAAACGTTCCGGAAAATTGGAAAGACAGATATACATGTCATTTTCGAGAACAAGGCTGCTTTTATAGGTGAATGTAAGATTTGGCATGGAATCAAGAAGTTCTCAGAAGCACTTGATCAGTTGTTTGGGTATTCTACATGGAAAGATTTGAAAACCGCACTAATTGTTTTTAATAAGGATAACAAGGATTTTTCTTCTATCCGCAGAACGATAGAATGTTGGATACAGGAAAACACAAAGCAATTTAAGGTAAGGAACGGCAATATGTGGGAGTGTATTCTTCATAGAGAAGATACCAATACAGATGTTGTGCTTTCTATTGCGGTATATGACATTTCGGTATGATAGAAGGTTTTGAAATAAAGGAACTGCTATGAGGATTATCATTTCCCCAGCCAAACAGATGCGGGTGGACACGGATTCCTTTGTCTGTACGGAGCTGCCGGTCTTCACGGATCGTGCAGAGGTCCTGAAGGACTGGATCCAGAGCCTCTCCTACGAGGAACAGAAAACACTCTGAGCCTGCAACGATAAGATCGTCCGGCAAAACGCCGAGCGATTCGCACATATGGACCTCACGAAAAATCTGACGCCTGCTTTGCTGGCCTATGACGGCATCCAGTATACCTACATGGCACCGGCGGTATTTGAGGATGGCCAATTTGATTATGTGCAGGAACATCTGCGAATACTGTCCGGTTTTTATGGTGTGGTGAAACCTCTGGATGGCGCGGTTCCTTACCGTCTGGAAATGCAGGCGAAGGCAGCGGTCGGCGGGCATAAGAATCTGTATGACTTCTGGGGCGATAGCCTGTATCAGGAAGTGATAGACGAAAGCCGGATCCTCATCAATCTGGCTTCGAAGGAATACTCGAAATGTATTGAGAAATATCTCCGGCCGGAAGACCGCTATATTACCTGTGTATTTGGTGAACTCACGGGCGGCCGCGTGGTCCAGAAAGGCGTTTACGCTAAGATGGCCAGAGGTGAAATGGTCCGCTTCATGGCCGGTATTCATGCGGAGGATCCGGAGCAGATCAAAGAATTTAACTGGAGCGGGTATCGTTTTGACGAAGACCGTTCTTCTGCTGACGAATATGTTTTTATCCGGACAGAAATACCTGGGAAGCCATCTCGGAGGTGAATACATTTGAGCGAAGCGTTTGTAGAGATAGACCTGCACGGCCTGCGGCAGGGGGAAGCGATGAAGGTCATCGATAAGGCCATAGCATCCGCGGGGCCGACGACCTACCAACTGCAGCTGATCCATGGATATAACAGAGGCACAAGCCTTCGGTCCATGATCTACGACTGGTACCGATACGAGTCTAAGGTAAAGCGGATCATTCCCGGCGACAATCCCGGGATCACAGTGCTGATATTAAAGGAATTGTATTGAAGAGGGTGACTGCGAATGATCAAACCGATAGTAAAAGACGTATTCTTCCTCGGGCAGAAATCCGAGGCTGCCACAAAGCAGGATCTGTCCGTCGGGCAGGATCTTATGGATACCCTGCGGGCCAATCAGGATCACTGTGTCGGCATGGCGGCAAACATGATCGGCGATAAGAAAAAGATCATTATTGTGAACATGGGCATCATGAATGTCGTGATGTATAACCCGGTCATTGTGAAGAAGGATACACCGTATGAGACGGAGGAAGGCTGTTTGTCCCTGTCCGGCGTCCGGAAAACAACGCGGTATCAGAATATCGAGGTTGAATACTATGACAGCAGCTGGAAGAAACACCGGCAGTCCTATTCCGGCTGGACGGCACAGATCATTCAACATGAATGCGATCACCTTGCGGGGATTATCATATGAAGATCATGGTCAGCGCCTGTCTGGCAGGTGAGAACTGCAAGTATAACGGCGGCAATAACCGGAACAAGAAAGTCCTGCGGTTGATGGAGGAAAATGAAGTGATCACAGTCTGCCCGGAGCAGATGGGCGGACTTCCTACACCGCGTGTTCCGTCAGAGGTCAGGGATGGTGTGGTCACGGCCAGAGACGGCCGGATCGTGGATAAGGAATTTCGAGCTGGTGCCGCAAAGTGCCTGGAGATCGCCATCCGCGAGCGGTCGGACCTGGTCATCTTGCAGTCAAGAAGTCCAAGCTGCGGTGTGAAGCAGAGGTATGACGGCACATTTACCGGAAAGCTGGTGGATGGAGCGGGCGTAACGGCGGAGCTTTTGATGGAGCACGGATTCCGGTGTCTGGATGTAGAGGATCTGGTGGAAATCCATGAAGGAATAGTGATACGAAAGCTGCAGCCTGAGGAAGTGGAACTGTTGAAAGATTTCCTTTATGAGGCGACCTTCATTCCGGAAGGAGTCTCACCGCCGGCAAGGGATATTGTGGAACGTCCGGAGCTTCGGCTCTATTATGAAGGTTTTGGTAACGCCCCTGCGGATCATTGCCTTGCAGCTGAGACCGATGGTCATGTGGTTGGAGCTGTCTGGACGAGGATCATGAATGATTACGGGCATGTGGATGACGAAACTCCGTCATTTGCCATATCTCTCCTTCCGGAATACAGGAGGCAGGGAATCGGTACCAGGATGATGCGTGGGATGCTGGCTCTGCTGAAAGAACAAGGTTACAGACAGGCATCGCTTGCTGTGCAGAAAGCGAACTATGCAGTCCGGATGTATAAGAATGTCGGATTTGAGATAACCAATGAAAATGACGAAGAATATATCATGGTGTGCAGATTATGAGAAGAAGTAATAGTATCAGCTGCGGACTGATCCTTTTTACACTCCTTGCTCTGCTGCTTACGGCCTGCTCCTCCGGCCCTCAGGTCATGGACGGCGAAGATATGGTCCGCAGTTATACGCAGATCTCACAGGATGAAGCAAAGAAGATGATGGAGCAGGACGGCACGCAGATCATCGTAGACGTGCGGATGCAGGAGGAATATGACTCCGGACATATCCCCGGCGCCATCTGTATTCCGAACGAGAGCATCGGGACGGAGCCGCCGGAGGAACTCCCGGACTTTGATCAGATTATTCTTATTTACTGCCGGAGCGGGAACCGCAGCAAGCAGGCGGCTCAGAAGCTTTTTGATATGGGTTATATCAATGTCTATGAGTTCGGCGGGATCAATGACTGGACCGGTGAAGTCGTTACGAAAGAACCGGATACAGATACTTCACAGGAAAGTGAGCCGGAAATGCAGATAACAGAGGAGAAAACAGACATGAAGCTGAAAATCGGAGACGCAGAAGTCCCGGTGATCTGGGAAGAAAATGATTCCGTAGATGCATTGCGGGAGATTGTCAAAGAAAAACCATTGACCATACAGATGTCCATGTATGGCGGCTTCGAGCAGGTCGGCCCGATCGGCCGGGACATTGTAAGCAATGATCAGCAGACGACCACACAGGCCGGTGATATTGTCCTGTATTCCGGCGATCAGATCGTCATTTTTTACGGATCCAATTCCTGGGCTTATACCAGACTGGGTCATGTAGATCTGTCTTCAAAAGAGATGGAGGATCTGCTTGGAAAAGGAGATGTTATGCTGACACTTCAGATGGGAGGATCACGATGAGAGTATTGATCTTAAACGGAAGCCCCAGACCGAAGGGGAATACAAAGCAGATGATTACTGCATTCTGCGAAGGACTGGAAGCCGCCGGTCATGAGTGGGATGTCTATGATGTCTGCAAAATGAATATCCATGGATGTCTTGCCTGTGAATACTGCCACACCAAAGGCGATGGGCGGTGTGTGCAGAAGGATGACATGCAGAATATCTACCATAGGCTGCAGGAAGCGGAAATGCTGGTGATTGCTTCGCCGATCTATTACCACGGCCTGTCCGGACAGCTGAAATGTACCATCGACCGTTTCTATGCGGCGGCATACCCGAATAAGCCACCGAAGCTGAAAAAGGTAGCGATGTTCTTAAGCTCCGGAGATCCGGATATGTACGACGGCGCTCTGTTTTCTTATCAGGGTGACTTTCGGGATTATCTGCAGCTTGAAGGTATGGGGGTATTTACTACGAATGGCTATGATCCGGGTGTGCCCGAAGAGAGGCTGGAAGAGCTGAAGGCATTTGGCGCCTCCCTGAAATAAAGGAGCTTGAGTATGAAGCACGAATGCAAAATCACAGTTATAGATAAGAAATGTTTTACCGATTACCAGGAGCAGTATCTGGCTGATCCAAAGTCCGGTCCCTGTCCCTGCTTTAATGTGGGAGACGAATTCATCCTGAAACGTACGCCTCAGCAGGACGATTTTTACCACCTGATGAACGGCAAATTCTGCGGCGAGGCGTGGGATGCCATCAGCCGGTATGTTTACACTGCCCTTCAGGGCGGCTCCATCATGAAAGGCTGGACTAACGATGACCGCATGATGATCGCCTGCTGTAACGACGGCACGCGGCCGGTCATTTTCAAGATCGAACGGATCGACATTCCGGAGAATGACGAGGAGCGGGAGTGGCTGGCGAAGCAGAACTTCAAGAATACAGCTGAGGATGCGTATACGGGCTGAATGCCGGGCAGCCATATTCATTATGATGCGTACAATTCACTGGAAGACAGCTCGGATGAACTGATAGTTGAGAAGATATGATCACGCTAACGCGGGATTTATGAGAGGATCAGAATGACTTTAGAGCTTATAAAGTGGTCTCCTGCCCTGAAACAGGAACTTATTGATATCTGTAATGATGTGGATCGCACCTTCCTGTCGAACCGCCTGCCATATCCCTACACGGAGGAATCGGCGGACTGGTGGCTGGGAATGGTGTCCGGGCATGATGGCAAAGATGGTGTGTTCCGTGCCATTTCAGTTGACGGTAAGATCGTGGGGAATATCTCTGTTGAGCAGAAAGCAGATGTGTATTGCAAGGATGGAGAGATCGGCTATCTCCTTCTGACGCCCTGCTGGTCCAGGAGGATCATGACCGAAGCCGTTTGCCAGATTTGCGAAATTGCATTCTCGGAACTGGACATCATACGCATCACAGGACTCGTGTATGCACCGAATATAGCCTCCCGGAGAGTCCTGGAGAAAAACGCTTTTATTCAGGAAGGCCTGCAAAGGAATGCAGTTTACAAAGATGGCAATATTTTTGACCTGTGCGTGTATGGAAAACTGAAGTAAATCGAAATTATTCGAGGAGACTGCCATGGCTGCAAATCATAAAAAAATATACAGGATCCGGACCGGCGGCCAGAGCGGCGTGGACAGGGCGGCCATGGATTTCGCCAGAGAGTATGGCATTCCCCTGTGCGGATGGTGCCCGAAAAATGGATGGGCTGAAGATTATCCGGATTCGCCGGGAGTACTTCTGGATTATCCGGAGCTGACGGAGACACCTTCCGATGGGACAGAGCAGCGGACGAAGTGGAATATGCGTGATGCGGATGCGATCCTCACGATCATCCCGGGGGGTTCTCTTCCGTCACCGGGCACAGACGTAGGGCTCGCCGCAGGAGAAACACTGGGAAAGCCGATGCTGACGGTCTCGGGGATCAAGGATGTTCCCCAGATCCTTTCGTGGCTGAACAGCCTGCCTGATGGAATCGAATTGTGTGTCGGCGGATCGCGGGAAAGTGAGTGCTCGGAGGCATATGATCTAACGATAGAAGTGCTCCATTCCATTTTCTGTCACGACACCTGGTGAATAAAACACCTGAAGGGGAAATAGATGGAATTGAGTCCGTGTATCCGAAACTTGTGGCTTCAATTAGAAAGAAATGAGGCCGGACACTTTTGTCTGATTTTACGAAATACGGCATTTGGTCGCTTTGTGTCGTGTTATTTCAGACGGTCCGGGCGTATTCTGCAATCGGAAAGGAGGGAAAGGCTTGGACCAGAAGAAAACCGGGAGCTTCTTGCGGGAGCTTCGCAAGGAACATGGAATCACTCAGGAACAATTTGCAGAGAAGCTTGGCGTATCAGCGAGAACCATATCCCGCTGGGAAACCGGGAGCAACATGCCGGATATC
>CACYXH010000093.1 GCA_902778245.1 uncultured Lachnospiraceae bacterium
ATGGTCAGAATGGAAGTGGACGGTTCGGAATCGCGATAAGTATGGCACTTTCTCAGCTTATGCATGAAGGTCTTTAACAGCCAAACCGCAATATCATCCGCCCGGTCATCATCATTACCGTAACGTGGGAAGTCACCCTCGATCTCGAAATCTACAGCTACGCCATCCTCATCCCGGATGGGTTTTACCTTTGCATATTTAATCGCGCTCAGTGAGTCCACCACATGCGAGAATCCGGCAATACCGGTTGCGAAAGTTCTTCTCACATTGGTATCGATCAATGCCATCTCTGCTGCCTCGTAATAATATTTATCATGCATGTAATGAATCATATTCAGAGTATCCACATACAGCTTGGTCAGCCAGTTCATCATAACGTCGTAACGTTCGATCACTTCATCATAATCCAGATATTCTGATGTGATGGGACGGAAAGCCGGAGCCACCTGCATTTTGGTTCTGCAGTCTACGCCGCCGTTGATCGCATACAGCAGGCACTTCGCCAGGTTTGCTCTGGCGCCAAAGAACTGAATCTCCTTACCGGTCTGGGTAGCAGAAACACAGCAGCAGATACTATAATCGTCACCCCATACCGGACGCATCACGTCATCATTCTCATACTGTACAGAACTGGTCTTTACAGAAATATAGGATGCATACCGGCGGAAGTTATCCGGCAGATGTTTAGAATACAGCACCGTAAGATTCGGTTCCGGGGACGGCCCCATGTTTTCCAGGGTATGCAGGAAACGGAAGTCATTCTTAGTTACCATGCAGCGGCCATCCATACCGATACCAGCCATCTCCAGTGTAGCCCACACCGGATCGCCGGAGAACAGTTCATTGTAGGACGGAATACGGGCAAATTTCACCATGCGGAACTTCATAACAATATGATCGATGAGTTCCTGTGCTTCCTTCTCTGTCAGAACACCATTCTTTAAGTCTCTCTCAATATAAATGTCAAGGAAAGTGGAAATACGTCCCACACTCATAGCCGCTCCGTTCTGGGTCTTGATGGCAGCCAGGTAGCCGAAGTACAGCCACTGTACCGCTTCCTTCGCATTCTTCGCCGGCTGGGAAATATCAAAGCCGTACGCATTTGCCATCTCTTTCATTTCTTCCAGGGCGCGGATCTGGTCAGCCACCTCCTCACGCAGCCGGAAATCAGTACTTCTCATGCCGTTCCGGGCATATTTATCGAAATCGTAGTGCTTGCGTTCGATCAGGAAGTCAATTCCGTAAAGCGCTACCCTGCGGTAATCACCCACGATACGTCCACGGCCATAGGTATCCGGAAGACCGGTGATAATTTTATTTTTTCTGGCAAGTTTCATCTCCGGTGTATAGATATCAAAGACACCCTGGTTGTGTGTTTTGTGATACTTGGTAAAAATCTCATGCAATTTTTCACTGGGCTGGTAGCCATAGGTAGTGCAAGCCTGCTCCGCCATGCGGATTCCGCCGTACGGCATGAATGCACGCTTCAGAGGCTTGTCCGTCTGCAATCCCACTATCTGCTCCAGTTCTTTCAAATTCTCGTCAATGTAGGCTGCCCCATAGGCAGTGATTCCGGAGACCACTTCCGTCTCCATGTCCAGAACACCGCCTTTGGCGCGTTCCTCTTTCTGTAACTCCTGAAGCCTTCCCCATAGCTTATTGGTAGCCTCTGTCGGTTCCTCCAGAAAGTCCTCGTTCCCCTCGTAGGGGGTGTAATTGTGTTGGATAAAATCTCTGACATCCACGGAGCTTTTCCAGTTTCTTCCGGAAAAACCCTCCCACTGCTGAAATGACGGCATATTATAACTCCTTTCCTCTGCTGCTTCATTATCTAATATGCAGGAATTAATTATTTTGTGTTATTTATTTCTAACCGTTATTTATAATAATATTTGTTTTTCGCCGCGTCAATATCAGTCTTTGTTCTTTTTTTGATACATTCTTTCATTCAATTTCTATCCCAGCGCTACGTCCATAGCCATCATTAGAGTAAATCCTGCCGCAAACATCAATACGCCGATATCAGAGTGTTCTCCTACAGACATTTCCGGAATGAGTTCCTCCACTACAACATACATCATAGCCCCTGCGGCAAAACTGAGAAGGTATGGCATAGCAGGTATGATCAGGCCTGCCATAAGTATCGTCAATAACGCCCACATCGGTTCTACCGTTCCGGACAGCACGCCATCCGCAAATGCTCTGCCTTTGTTCTTGCCCTCCGCATGGAGCGGCATAGAGACGATCGCTCCCTCCGGGAAGTTCTGTATCGCAATACCAAGTGAAAGCGCCAATGCCCCGCCCGCCGTGATCTCCGCAGAACCGGACAGATATCCTGCATACACAACACCAACCGCCATGCCCTCTTGCAGGGCCGCTCCTTGGTCCTTCCGCCTTTTTCTCATTCAAATGCAGGTGGGGGATGATACGATCAAGAAACAGGAGAAAAAGTATACCACCCCAGAAGCCAATCACGGCCGGCAGGAATGCAAGGTTTCCCATAGATTCCGATTGCTCCATCGCGGGTATGATAAGACTCCAGATAGAAGCTGCGACCATAACACCGCCTGCAAAACCCGTCAGCGCCCGCTGGACTGTCAGCCCCAGTTTCCGTTTCATAAAAAATACGCAGCCGGCTCCTGCTGCTGTTCCGATAAAGGGAATTAACACGCCCCAAAAGACCTCATAATTCATGGAAAACCTCCTATTTGAATAAATCTGTTTATAGCTATGCATGCACTTGCTTCTTTATCACCACAACACACATCCTTTTAGTTAGTTTATTCTAACTATAGCATATACAATTACCAAAATCAAGATATCCTTACCCTGTTCCGCGAAACAAAAGATTTATGGACAAACCGATCCATCACCTGCTAAGAAGCTTCTGTG
Source organism: uncultured Lachnospiraceae bacterium (assembly GCA_902778245.1). Lineage (GTDB taxonomy): Bacteria > Bacillota > Clostridia > Lachnospirales > Lachnospiraceae > Merdiplasma. The sequence continues at coordinate 2,893 of CACYXH010000093.1, forward strand.
ACACATGCCGGTTAAACCAGTCTATCAGCGGCCCCATAAAGAACGCGATAATGACGGTTCCGACTCCAATGATCTGAGCCAGCCCCGAAATCGGATTCCCGGACAGCAAATACAGAGCAATTCCCAATAGAACGCAGCATAGATCCGTTGTTATCCTCCAAAATTTAAATGGCATTACCTTCCATTTTTCAGAAAGAATCAAAGCCACCGCATCGTAGGTGGATACGCCTAAATCAGCAGTAAAATAGAGAGAAGATGACAGGCACAAAATAACAACCCCTATAACCAGCATGATCAGTCTCCCTGCAATTCCAAGTTCCGGGAATAGTTTCAAAATAAACTGGTGAGAATAGTCTACGATATACCCCAGCAGGAAAAGGTTGATAAACGTGGCTATCCCGATTTTTGATCTGTCATTGATAAGACTGAACAACAGCAGGCAAAGATTCACAATGACATACAGCAATCCGAAACTGATCGGGATCACGGCCGCCAATCCGCTCATCATGGATTGGAACGGATCTATCCCAAAGGAAGCCCGTTTAAAAAATCCGACGCTGACACCGCAAATAACAACTCCAATAACGCTCATTAAAATTCGTTTTTTTCTGTCTTCCATAATTTGTCCCAACCTTTCCCCTGTGATCTATATTTCTGTGATTTATATTTCCGGTCGTGAAACCGATTTCCGCGCCCGATATTCCCTGGGCGTACATTTCATATACCGCTTAAATATCTGTCCATAATATGCCGAACTGGAAAATCCGGTCATCTGTGCGGTTCGGGTGATGCTCTCTCCACATCGCAGCAGCGGCAGACTGTTCTGAATGCGCAGATACATCAGATATTCCATGATCGTCATATTCATATGCTTCTTGAAAAAACGGCAGCATTCACTCTTGCAGATGTTTACCTGACCGGCCACATCCTCCAGACTGACATTCTGGTCATAGTGCTCCTGCAGATATCCTATGATATCCCTCAGCCTCTGCAAGCTGTTTGGCGGCTGGCGGCTCTGTTCCGGCAGGGCATGGAAATAGTGATAAAACTTCTGCCAGATCTCCAGCAGCAGAATATGTACCCGAAGTTCATAATCCACTGTTTTTTCCGGTGTCAGTCCGTAGATCATTTTCATCTGATCTATCACCTCCCGCTGCCACCCCACGTCTTTCTCCAGTTTCAGCGATGCCCAGCCATCGTTCCCGGTGATAAAATCCACATATTTTGTCTGCAAAATGCTGCTCTCATATCCATACAAAAAACGCGGGTGAAATGTGACAGACAGGTAACTGCAGTTCTTTTTGTCCACCTGATAACCAGAGTGCAGCGTATTGCTGTTTCCAAACAGCCCCTCCCCCTCTTTCAGATAGTAAACACTGTCATTGACCCGATATTCCATCTCCCCCGACATGATCCAGGTCAATTCGATCTCCGGATGCCAATGCCACAGAAAACGGCCCTGCTCATACTGCTGAATGGTTTCCACACAGACATTCACGGGAAAAGCATAATCACCGTGTTCTTTGATTTCTTTCCGATTATCCTGAATCCTTATCTGCACGCTCATATCTCAATATCCTTATACTTTTGTCCATGATTCTTATTGTATTCCGCAAATATTCTTAGTAAAGTTATTTTAACAGATGTATTAGTTTCAGCATATCTCAAAATGATAATATTTTCAAGCGAAAGCAAGGGGGTTGACAGCATGTTGGAACAATTAATTCAGAAATTTCAGGAACTTTATGGTGATGGAGGAGAACTGCGCACTTATTTTGCGCCGGGCCGGGTAAATCTTATCGGAGAGCATACCGATTACAATGGCGGCCATGTTTTTCCCTGTGCTCTGACTCTGGGTACCTACGCGGCAGTGCGAAACCGCGAAGACAACAAACTCCGTTTCTATTCCATGAACTTTGCCAAACCCGGCGTGATAGAATCTGATTTAAATGACCTGGTTCCAAGGCCAGAGGCATCCTGGACAAACTATCCGAAGGGCGTCATGTGGGCGTTTGCGCAAAGGGGACTTTCGCTCACCCACGGCCTTGACATTGCCATCTGCGGCGATATTCCAAATGGCTCCGGGCTCTCTTCCTCCGCTTCCTTGGAGGTGCTGACCGGCCTGATCTTAAAAGACACGTTCGGCTTCGATGAGCTGACGATGCAGGATCTGGCTCTCATCGGTCAGTACTCCGAAAATAATTTTAATGGCATGAACTGCGGTATTATGGATCAATTTGCCAGCGCTATGGGCAAACAGGGCTGCGCCATTTTCCTGGATACGAACACCCTGGAGTATGAGTATGCTCCGGTTTGCCTGGAGGACGCAAAGATCGTCATTACCAACAGCAACGTAAAACACAGCCTGGTGACCTCCGCTTACAATGACCGCCGCCGCGAATGTGAGACTGCCCTCAAAGAACTGCAGACCATGTCGGATATCCGCACCCTTGGAGATCTCACAGAAGACGCTTTTGAAGCGATCAAGGACGCTATCAAGGATCCGGTTTGCCGCAAACGCGCCAAACATGCTGTGTACGAAAACCGGAGAACAATCCGCGCCGTTGCTGCCCTGAAAGAAAACAATGTAGAGGAATTTGGTCAGCTGATGAACGCCTCCCACCGCTCCCTGAGAGATGATTTTGAGGTGTCCTGCAAGGAGATCGATCTTCTTGTAGATCTGGCATGGCAGATCCCCGGTGTGGTCGGCTCCAGGATTACCGGAGGGGGGTTTGGCGGATGCACAGTAAGTATTGTAAAAAACGACGCCATAGACACCTTCAGGGAAACACTGAAATCAGAATATAAAAAGCAGACCGGACTGGATGCGCAGTTTTATGTGGTAGACATCGGTCAGGGCGCGCACCGTATTCCCGGGTTGTCTGACTAAGCATTTTATTGCTGCAATAAAAAGGAGTATCCAAATGTTAAATGAAGCGATTGCCAGACTGGTACAATACGGAATTGATACGGGCCTTACACCCGCCTGCGAAAAGTTTTATACTACAAATCTGCTGCTTGATCGTATGAAAGAGGATGAATATACCGACCCCGGCAAGCTTTCCGGTGATATGCCATTGGAAGAGATCCTAAAAATGCTTTTAGATGAGGCCGTTGCCCGGGGTATCATCCGGGACGATATCGTCTCCCGGGATCTGTTTGACACGAAACTGATGAACTGTCTGGTTCCAAGACCCGCTCAGGTTCAGAGAGAATTCTGGGAAAACTATCAGAAGAGTCCCCGGGCCGCCACAGAATATTTTTACAAATTCAGTCAGGACACCGACTATATCCGGCGATACCGTCTGAAAAAAGACCGCAAGTGGAAAGTGGACAGCGACTTCGGGCAAATCGACATTACCATCAATCTCTCCAAGCCGGAAAAAGACCCGAAGGCCATTGCCGCTGCCAGGCTTGCGAAAGCCAGCAGTTACCCAAAGTGCCTGCTCTGCGCGGAAAATGAAGGTTACGCCGGACGTGCCAACCATCCGGCCAGGGAGAACCACCGGATCATCCCTGTTACCATAAACGACAGCGCCTGGGGACTGCAGTATTCTCCCTATGGCTACTACAATGAACACTGCATCGTTTTTAATTTCCAGCATGTTCCCATGAAGATCGACCGGGCTGCTTTTGTCAAATTATTTGATTTTGTAAAGCTGTTCCCCCACTATTTCCTGGGGTCTAACGCAGACCTGCCCATCGTGGGCGGTTCCATCTTAAGCCATGACCACTTCCAGGGCGGCCACTACACCTTCGCCATGGCAAAGGCCCCCATAGAAAAGCCGGTGGTCATTCCCGGCTACGAAGACGTGGAAGCCGGTATTGTAAAATGGCCGCTCTCAGTCCTGCGGATCCGTCACATCAACGAAAAGCGATTGATCAATCTGGCTGAGCATATTCTGAAAACCTGGAGAGGTTATACAGACGAAACCGCCTTTATCTTTGCCGAGACCGACGGGGAGCCCCACAATACCATCACCCCGATCGCCCGCAAGGTGGGTGATAGATATGAGCTGGATCTGGTGCTTCGAAATAACATCACCACCAGGGAGCATCCACTGGGGGTCTACCATCCCCATGCCCAGTATCACCACATTAAAAAGGAGAATATCGGCCTTATTGAGGTTATGGGCCTGGCGGTACTCCCTGCCCGGCTGAAAGAAGAGCTGGAATTAGTGGCACAGTATATTCTGGAGGGGAAAGATATCTCCTCCAATCCGAAAATAGAAAGCCATGCTGCCTGGGTAGCCGAATTCCTGCCAGGCTACAGTGATGTCAACGAAGAAAACGTAATGGAAATCCTCCAGCAGGAAGTCGGACATGTCTTTATCCATGTCCTGGAAGACGCCGGAGTTTACAAGCGCACCCCCCAGGGGCAGGAAGCGTTTCTGAGGTTTGTAGGAAGGCTGTAAACCAGCCTTCTTTTTCTGCATTTCTCCGGCATCTTTACATCAGTGGGCTGATATAATCGTCGATCTGCGCAAAATCGATCACGCAATCTCCGCCATATATGCCCACCGGAACCTTATCCCGGAAGCTGTAGATCGCATATTCATCCTGCGCTTCGAACAGAAATGTCATAACTGTTTTTTTGTCCGGGTCAACGATCCAGCATTCCCGCACCTTTGCGCTGCGGTATTTGTTCAGCTTGATAAACATATCTTTCGAACGGGTTGACTTAGAGAGTATCTCTACGACAAAATCCGGCGCGCCCACGATCCGCGGCGAGGTATATTTGCTCCTGTCACATAAAATCAGCACATCCGGCTGTACAATCGTTTTATTGTCACAGTCCAGCTGCACATCCATAGGAGCAATAAACGGAATACATTTTCCTTTCTTAGACCGGATATAGGCAAGAAGAGCCGCGTAAATCTCCCCAGCGATAATCTGGTGATGCCCCATCGGGGAACTCATATCGTAGAACACACCGTCGATCAGCTCCACCCTGCGTTCTTCCGGAAGAGCCAGATAGTCGTCCAGCGTATACTCCCCCTGCTTTTTAACAGCATAAGCAGCACGGGCTTCCGACACACCGGTAAATGTTCCTTCGTGCGAAGAATAATAGCCGGTTTCTGCCATCTCCGGTCCCAGCACCTTTTCCAAAGCCTGCAGCGTCGCGAATCTCGGGGATCTCGTCGCACCTCCCAGGACTTTTCTGACCGTACTCAGCGGTACGCCGGACATCTGCGCGATCTGCTCATAGTTATATCCCAGCTCTCTTTTCCTGGCATTCATTTCTTCAATAGTCATATTATCCCCTCCTTTTTTCCAATATAATACCATATATTCTCCGATGTGTCAATATATATCCATATTATATCCATTTTGGATCCATTTAAAAAGTACCAATGGAGAGGAGCCCAGAGAGAGATGCCAGCTATTATCTCTATAATAGATCAGATGTACAATCCAGTTCCACTGCGTTCGTCTCGTCCCCTGCCACAGATCCGATTTTTTCAGCTCCACCGGATATTGATCCGGATACTGAGCATCCCTTTACTGCATAAGAAGACATTACTGAACTACCATCGCTTTCTTCTTTGGGCCCGCCTACAATTCCCCCGACACAGGTGGTCGTATCGGATACTGTAATATTGATTCCATCCGCCGTGCAATTCTCAATGCTCGCAGGCTCGCTTTCTCCGTAGGTTCCCGCAAACCCGGCAATTCCGCCTACAAGGCGTCCGTTTTCACCCGAAACAATGATCGTAACACTATTGGCGTCACAGTTTTTGATCTCGGCCGCCGCATAAGGCGCACCACATATACCGCCAAAGCCCCAGCACGCTTCTCCTTCGACAGTAATTGTACCATTGTTTGCAGTACAGTTTTCAATGGAACTATAGGCCGTTCCGCCCGCGATCATCCCCGCACATGCGCCGCCGTCACCAAGAATCGTAATGTCAGCAGTTGCGTTGCAGTTTCTGATCCAGTCAAAACCGGTTCCAACAATCCCTCCGACCCCCTGCATACCGCTAAGTGTATTTGTCCCCGTCAGGATGATGTCATCCACCTCAAAATTCATATACTGGAGACCTACTGCCCCGCCGACAAGATATGCCCCGTTCACATTGACATTTTCTAACGTCAGATTTTTGATGAAGCCTTTGCCATCACCATTTCCCAATGCGCAGCCAAACAGCCCTACCGCCATGGACTGCGGAGCATCAATTGTCAGATTTGAAATCGTATGACCATTGCCGTCAAGGCTGCCACGAAATGCAGCTTCTTCCTTGGGGATCTCCGCATCCTCCGGTGCATCAGACTTTGACTGAAACTCACCGATAGGCTGCCAATTTTCATACCCCGACAAGTCAATGTCCGCAATTAAAACAAAAGATGCATCCAGCTCCTCACGAATGTGATCGAGCTGGTCTGCTGTTGCTACCTGATACGGATCTTCTACCGAACCACTTCCTCCTGCAAACAAACTCTGTTCTGTTACTTCTGTGTTGCCCGATGAAACCTTAGAATCATTCGACTCTGCAAAGGCCGTCAGAAACATGCTCATCGATACTGCCAAAGATAAAATAACTGTAATAATGGCAGATCCATTCTTTCTGTGTGTCCTCGACATATCCTTTCCTCCTAAAAAAATGGGATTGTCGCATTAAGCATTTTATTGCATTTAGTGCGACAACCCCATACCATGGAAGCAATCTGTGTGATGGTGTATTCTCCGTTCATGAGCAGACTGGCAGCTTTCTCCATGCGCTTGTCAATAATATATGCGTGAACAGGCATTCCATACAAGGCAGAGAATCCCTTGCTCAGCTTTGATAAGCTGATGCCGACCAGGCGTGACAACTGCTCTATACTAGGAGCATATGCAAGCTGGCTGTCAATAATCCGCTGTGCATCCCTGATCGCCTCCTGATCGCTTCTTGCGAGCTTAGATATCTTATGATCGACAATTCCTATTTCCAGCGCTTCGCTTAGATACGCTGCAAGCAGTTCATGAATTTTGCTGTCAAGAAACAGGTTTCCCAGCCCTCCAGTGTATCGGCTGAATTCTTTCAGTTCGGAAAAAATATGCTGCATATGCGGAGAAATCCTGATCTTTGAAATATCGTTCCATAGTTTTTCCTCATAGGAAGTTCGCATATCCAAACCAAAGTAATCATCCAAAAGACCTTTCAGATAAGCTGCCGGAAATCGTAGGCACTTAAATGAATAGTCCTTGTCCCCGCAATAACAAAGGTGCTCTTTTTCACCTCGCCCACGATAAGCACACGCTTCCCCTGCCTTCAGATTTAATTCATCTCTGACGCCTTCAACAGTCCATGAAACACTGTCATTTAAACAAAATAGAAACTGAATATATTCTTCACTGCTCATTCCTTCAACACTTACATCCGTGTTGTACTTCATTTCCCATTCTGACAACACCACACCTTGTTTTGTGATAACCTGTGCAATTTGACCTTTGCCAATTTCACCTGGCATTGCCATGACCACAGATTTAGGCGCGGCACCAAAGTAATCAGAATAAAGACGATTTAGTCCTTTGTCTATACACATCGCATCAACTCCAATATGCTATGCCTAAGACCATCGATCTTGGCGCAGCACACCTGCTGCAGATTTCCCTTCACTGTTGTTCCCTCTTGCATAACTGTGTCACTTCAAAACAAGCGACAAGATCCCGGACAGAATCGCAGCCGCGGCAGGATAAATGGTAAGTGTCATAATCCATTTCCTCACATGGACTTGTACCGGAATATAAGGCATGAAATCCTCTGTCCCCGGTATGACCCACGCTTTGGTATGTCCGACCCATATCACATCGATCACAATGCGGTCAAATACCCCCATAATGAGCAGTATCACCGTTATCTGCCAGAAACCTTCCCAGAAGCCTCTTGCGCCATTAATCCAGTAAACACATACAATCGGATAGATCAAATAGATTGCTACGCCGGTGAGTTTGAAGCACATGGCATTTCTCCTGATCTTGTCATTTGTGATAAGCCCAAGCTCCACTGCCCTTTCCTGTACATCCCTTTCATACAGATGCACCAGTGCCACCGCACCGTTTCGTATGCCAATACAACAGAAAAGATATAGCAATGCTGCAAGAATCAATCCCTCAACAATAATATTCATTTCTTAATCGCCTCCATTAAAGCAAAGGACATATCCTGTTCTTTACGATTGTTAGTTTCCGCTAACCACGATACCACATAATTTGGCCTTTTTCAATATATTTTCTTGCAAAATTATTCTCCAAAAACGTCTTTTGCAGTTCTCATATTCTCCATAATGGAGACTTCAAATGGGCATCTCTTCTCGCAGGAACCGCACTGGATACACTCACCCGCATATGTTCAAGCAGCGCGTAATGCTCGCGAACTGTCTCCGGTATGCCTCCCTGGTCTTTTGCCAGGTTCAAAAATTTCGTCACTGACGCCACATCAATATGCTTTGGGCAGGGCGCACAGTGACTGCAGTACATACAGTGTATCGGAGATACGTAGATTCGGAAACACATCAAGTGTTTCCGAATCGTACTCGCCTAGGCCCAAAGGGGCGTATCCGCCGACAGGCGGATTTTGGGACGACTTCCTTAGTCGTCCCAAAAGGCATAATTTCCGGAACACCCACTACCTTACAGAGGATTGCAGCCAGTATGCTTGTACTCAAAACACGTCTATCTCGTTCCTCTTGCTGCAAACCTGTCTGCACGCCGCTCAAATGCGATTAAGCCGTATGCATTTTCGCGGCGGC
>CACYXH010000094.1 GCA_902778245.1 uncultured Lachnospiraceae bacterium
ACTTTGCGGGTCAGTAATGACAGTTTAGCTGAGGTATCTCTTTTTGTTAAGTCTGACTTATCTGTCGTCTACACTTTGAATTATACAGGAAGCTAATCAATGGATCTACCATCTTTGAAAAAACATCGGCATCCTCCGGTCTCCCCACGATGCTCCCATAATGTGTCGGAATCGCCACCTCCGGGCGGATCGCATTCACCAGGTCTGCTGCCTCGTCCGCCTTGCCGCGCATTTTCTCCGGCACTACAAGCACCGTATGATCTCCGGCCACTTTCGCGATATCATCCCGAGAAAAATGGTCATAATGCTCATGTGTAATCAGAATAAAATCTGCATCATACGGTTCTTCCTTCATCTGGAACGGATCCACATAGATCGTGCCCGCGCAACCTCTTACCCGGATACTGTTTTGTGTAAAGACTTCAATGTTTTCTATCACAGACCCACCTCCACATATCTTCATTCCTTTGAATGACTTTAGTACAATACAACTATTTATAAGATTGCGTCATAACATTGCAGGGACGGCATAATCAAGCTGTCATTGTTGCACATATGCAATAATTTTCTTTGAAAATGACAGCCGTGCAATTCTTCCATTTTTTAAATTGCATATGTGGCGCAATAAAAAATCATCATTACATAACTGGAACATTTTAATGCTTAAAATCAGCTATTATCCGCTTTTATATAATGGCGTCCCGTTCCCCTGCATGAGATATAAGGAGCCTTCTTTATGCTTTTATAGCACCTGACCAATTTTAAAAAATAGGATATGTGATTTTAATATCGTTCTCTGTTCAATGTCCCAAAAATGTACGCAAATGACCAATTTAAAGTGTACCCATTGTCAAGGACAGTTTTAAAAACCCTGCTCCCGATTTTGGGACATCGCAGAGTTCGGATCCCATACATTGAACAATACGGTTTTGGGAGTCCTGTTCTGTGGGCAGTCACACAAACCGGGGATCAGGAAAGTTGACACATTAAGAAACCGAAGGCATGCGTCCGTTGCCCGTTGATACTCTTGTTAAGGTGCTACTGTTTATCTTCAGGTCCGATCATTGCCGGATCCTTGAAGCCGGTCGGTACAGCCAGAGCGGGAATTCCCTTGAGCGGATACTCGCCGGTTGTCACGAAACTTGTGTTTCAGGTCAAGGCATATCAGATCTGTAACGCTGCTTTCTCTGGATAAGACCAGGCCGGTTTCAGAAATCCGTACTTTCATGCATCAAAACTTCGCACTGCTGAAGCGATGATTCTTATCAGAAGTATCATATATTCCATTTATTGTCTCAACAGATTTTCCCGGAAGCCGGCAAAAGCAGCCTCCTCAATCCTGTTTCAGAGAGAGCATTCCTTCCGTCATGCTCGCCCAGGAGTAATTGCTCATATACTCGCCATGATAAGCCTGCACTGCCTCCGGATCTCCAGATAGAAAACGCCAAGCGTCACAGGAAATGAGATTCGGGTTGATGCGCATGATCGCGTTCTGCATTTCAAAGATCTCTCCTGCCCCGCGGTCTGTCAGCGACTGGCGCATGGCACGGATGATCACATCGAGCTGTTTCTGCATCGAGCGGTCATATAAGCGGTTCTCCCACAAAATTGCAAAGGCTTCTCTCCGCTTTACCCCGGCCCCCTGGCGGTCGATCAGATAGGCTAACAATTCCTTGCACTTCGCCTGCTTGAACGCCACAGGCTTCCCATCCACAAGTAGTTCAAAATTTCCAAACGTATGCGCCACTATTTTTCTTGTCTGCTTTTTCGGAATGCTGCCGGCGGCATAGGCAATTTCCGCCTCCAGTTTTTCCTTTTTCACCGGTTTCATCAGATACCCGGACGCATGGACTTCAAACGCATCCAGCGCATACTGGGAATAGCCCGTCAGGAAAATAACCGACATCTTAGGCCATTTTTTTCGGATGGCCGCCGCCAGCTCAAGACCGTTCATACCAGGCATGTCGATATCCAGCAGTGCAATGTCCGCCTGCTCATGTTCCAACCAGCGAAGCGCCTCCGCAGGCTTTGTAAAGCCTTTCGCCTCATCGACCAGATCAATTTCCAGACACAGATTGACCGTATCCTGCATCAGCAGCCTCTCATCGTCCACACAGATCACTCTCATACCTGTTCCTCCTTTCCCGTAACCGGAATCGTGATCGTTACGATCGTGCCCTCTCCCTGCCGGCTCTTTACCTGCAGGGTTCCATTACACATTCCCTCGATCCGCTCCCTCACGTTACGAATACCGATGTGTGAGCTGTAGGCGGAATTGAGCTCGCTCACATCAAATCCGGTTCCATTGTCCCATACCGCGATCTCATGGCTGTCTTCTCCACGCCATGTCGAGATTCTCACGATTCCTTCATCGCGGATACGGACGCCATGCCGGATGGCGTTCTCCACCAGCGGCTGTACTGACAGCGGCGGCAGATAGAACCTGTCGTCCTGTATATCATACTCCACACGGATATTGTCAAAGCGTACCATCTCAATCTTCGCATAAATCCTCGTATGTTCCAGTTCCTTCCGAAATGGGATCAACCCGTCGCTGTCCAGAGATTCCAGATTCTGGCGAAGGTAATCACCGAATTTTTCCGCCACCTCTCCGGCCTTGTCAGCATCCGTGCGGCACAGTGCCCGGATGGTGGCGATCGTATTATACAGGAAATGCGGCTGGATCTGCGTCATCATGATCTGGATCCTCTGCTCCGCCCGCAAAGCCTGCTCATGTTCCCGGACGAACTGCAGATGCAGCCAGATGTAATAAGCGACACAGCTGATGACGATGGCGATGGTGAGATACGTGATGGGCTGAGGGATCAGGCCGACATGTTTATCCAGCATGATCGAGCCCAGGATCATGAAAAACACCAGTAACGGCACCCAGGTTTCCTTACGTTTCTGAGGGTCAAATGCACGAACCGTTAACAGGAACCAGTAAATGAGAAAGAGCACGCTGACATAAAGGCAAAACCTGCTCAGAGGTCCGCCTTGATAATGGTTCCCTTCATCGATGCAGAAGCAGATGTTGGAAAACAGCGACGTGCTGTTTACCGCCACATTCACAAGCGCCAGTACAAATGCCCACCAAAAGCGTTTCTGCGGCGCGATCACCTTAAAAAACAGGATCAAAATCACCGGGCGGATCGCGTATCCATAGATAGCGGCCAACGTGCGGGCCAGCCACTGCACCTCGCCCTCTGCCAGTCGGTATTCCAGATAATTCTGTGCCACCGGGCTGAATACCACGATCACGATGGTCTGCATGTATTTCTTGAGATCGGAACGTATATAGTGATCGATATGAATAATAAACGCAAGCATCAGCAAGAGCGTCAGCACCGGGAGAATCCCCAGGGTTTCGACGTAGTTTGCCGCTATGAAGCTCTTCATATGGTGGTTCCCTTCCTGTAAGTGATTACTGTTTCAAAGATATCTCTGACATCTTTTTCTTATATTTCTTTTCCATTGCCGAACTTTCTTTTCCCTGCTGCTCCCAGCCCCAGAGCTGCCATAAGCAGAATGCCAAACCATGTCATAACGGGCGTATCATCACCGGTTTTCGGAGCCGTCGTTGTCGTGGCTGCCTGAGTCGGCGCAGGCGTTGCTGTCGGAGCATTTGTCGGCGCAGCAGTCGGTGCAGCCTCCTTGACGACTTTTTCAAATACTGCCACCAGATTCAGATTATCTGTAACCTCGACTTCTATGACTGCATCGGTTACATATGTTTTCTGTGTGTCCTTATCCTCCCACCTGACAAACCGATAACCGTCGCTTGCCTTTGCTCCAACCTTGAACGTATCATAGATGCCTAAAATCGCATTGGTATAAGAGGAATGCATCGGCTCTTTCTCACTGAACTCCAGTTCTTTGCCGGGAGCTGTTACATTGATCTGACCACAACCCGGATCGCCGCTTACTTCAGTGGTCAATACCGCTCCCCAAAGAGCCGTGAGCGTCGTAATTTCCGAAATGGGAGTAGAAAAATCAAAGGTGTTAAATTCATAAGTTTCCGGATCATAAAGATTCTCAAGGGACGGATTCTGGAACCATCCGATAAAATGAAGATTTCCATTCACAGGATCCTCCGGTTTCTTTACAGTAGTTCCGGGAATGACATACTGGTTCTCTACCGGACTTCCTCCGTTCGAATCAAAAACTACCAGGGCGCTGTCAAATTCTGCCGAAAGATTCAAATCCTTTTTGACTTGTACATCAATCCGTTCATTCGTAGAATACGTCTTTCCCGTGTCTTTATCGATCCATCTGACAAAAACAGAGTTTTCTGCGGCCTTAGCGGCAACCGTGATAACGTCATACAAATCTTTTACAGCTGTTTCCTGTGCGCTTGTGTATTTATATTCCTCGTCAAATTCCGGTTCTTCGCCCTTTTTTGCCGTTTCAATATACCCTTCTCCTGCGCCTGTTGTATCGACTCTCAGAACCGCAGTCCAAAGCGCGGTAAGCGTCACATCTCCGGTTACCGGAGCAGAAAAATCAAAGGTATTATATTCCAGGGTTTCTTTGTTTACGATATTCTCCAGAGTCGGCTCTACAAACCATCCCAGGAAATGATAGCCGTCGTATACGGGATCCTCCGGTTTTGCTGCCGTTTCCCCTTCTCCGACCGTCTGGTCTGCCACATCACTTCCGCCTTTCGAATCAAAGGTTACGGTAAATGTGGCTCCTGGCGCTTCACGCGCCAGCGGAACAGACTCCGCTGTTTCTTCTAAAGTTTCTGTTTCCACTGATTCTTCGGTCGTATCCGTTTGTGCCGTCTCATCGGAAGCTTGAGAAGCTTCTGTTTCCGTGAGTTCTTCCGGCTCTTCTTCCTGATGATCCATTTCTGCAATTTCTTCTGTGGATTCTTCTGCATAGATGAACGTCGGAGCTGTCATGCAAAGACTAGCGGCAGTCAGAAATACCGCCATTGTTGTAGCAAGTACTCTCGTTTTCATATCGTCCCTCCTGTTATGGTTTATCTTATAAAAACAAGATACCATAAACAATATCATAATTTGTCCAATAAATGTCCAGTATAAACCGAGGAGACGGAAGACAGGGGGACGTATCTATTGTCTGGTCAAACCAGACAATAGATACGTCCCCCTGTCTTCCGTAACCCTGTCTTATAAATCCATCTGTGCTAATTTCGCTTTTAATATCTCTATTTCCTTCAGATAGTCTTCGGCACGTTGCTGTTCCTGGTCGGCGCGTTTCCGCTCACATTCTGTATTTTCGCGTTCTTCTTCACGACCTTCTTCGCGCATGAGTTCATCCCGTTCCAGTAACGTCATGTATTCCACCTTCCATCTCTCATGATGTCTGGCTTTTTCCACTTCCTCCTCCAATCGCCTGGTCAAGTCTGTAGTGCTTTAACGACTGGCTAGAAATGTGAGAAAACCCTTCATCTCTTCAGATACATCGTCTTTTGTTCCTTCTGCTGACAAAAATACCTTCACTGCGCCGTCGTTTAATTGAATATCCGGCATTTCCTCACACGTATTATAAAACGTGTACTTGTGCAGATTCGCTTCCGGAAACGGATTCTTCAGACAAATGAAGATCACATAACTGGGTTTAAGGTCTTTATAAGCGGATCCGCGCTCCAGTTCGTTCAGGTCAATCATTCCCTGATAATATCTGGACCGCTTTGGCAATGCTTTGAACCGGTCCGCCTGCATCTCAATGTTATAGACCGTTTTATGATCGTCCTTAAAATATACATCAAACCGGACGCCTTTTCCATCCGCCGTGATCTCTATGGATTTTTGTCTCTCTGTCTGAACGATCCCGCCTATCTTTTTTCCAAGGATCAGTTCCGTCAGTTCTTTACACAGCTGAGGATTATTCTGAAGGATTTTGCAAAACATAAAATCATCCGTAAATGTAAGATCCTCGTAGCGCTTCGCCGGTTTGGCTTTCTTTTTTGCGGCAGTTTTCGCTTTTTTCTTCATATCATACTCCTTCCTTTCTCGGCAAAGGAGTATGCTTTCCGCTTTTCCTGCAGCATCTCCGGTGGTTCCCTGCCGATCATTCTATTGATTCGCAAGGATAACCGTGGAGACCTCCACATAGAGCAGCGCGAAACGCTGCATAAGAAGATTAAGACTTGCTTGTAACTATACTAACATAATCAATTCCAGTGTTCAACCATAGATTATCGTAAGTTTCGACAAGATATCAGCTGGGGGAAGACAGGGGGACGGAGCTTTTGTCTGGCCAATGCCAGACAAAAGCTCCGTCCCCCTGTCTTCATAACTTTGCTGCATATTTTGACTGTTCAGCGACAGGAATTCTAAGTGCTTCCATTGCCTGCTGTGCGGTCAGTTTTAGTGTCTCCATCAAACTCTTGATATTATCAAGATACGCCTGTTCCCTTGCTTCATTTCTTGTATCCTCAAAAGCCCGGCACATAATCTCAACTCCTTCCGGATTTTCTTTGTAATATCTTGTTGCGTCTCTCAGTAGATCGAAGTTCATATCCTCCGGATTCCAACAGGCAAAGTCATGCATCAGTTTTCCTATGTCTGAATCATCGCGGTATTCGCCATTCACATAAAGGATATGCTCTCCATCGTTAAATGGTTCATTCGTATCCAGGTTGATACGTTCGATTCGATAAAACGCTTTTCCCTTCCCGAAAAAGTCCCTTTCAGTTATGAATATTGTATAGGTATCCGGAAGTTCGTCAAAATCCTGACCTGCATCCAGATTTTCAATATCCATAGAACTGGAATGGTATCTCGCTCTGCGAACGCCTGCTCCATGATCGGAACGCTGAACCTCGCAGTCATATTTTTTACCTTTAGAATCTGTTCCATACGCATCCAGACAGATTGACCTTGCACCTACAAGCCGTTTCATGTCCTTCTGCGTTTCCAGTTTTGTAATCTCAAGATCCTGCTTGCCTGTTACAATCCGTAAAACCAACTGTGCCAAAGGGATATTATCACGGAAGATACAACGCATAAAATCATCATCAATCGGTCGCAGGCCACGAAGTCTCGCAAGGTCTTCCTGGTGCTCACGTTCTTTTATTTGCTGTTCTGATTCAGTCACTCACATCACCCCCATTCAAAGCATTGTCTGAATTCTTGTTTCTTTTATTCTACTCTGGATGTTCTATTTTTTCAACACCCAAAAGAAATATGTTTGTGTCAAGTGATCGTTGGCACTTTGTCTTTCTTTATGAAATCCTGACGCATCCAGCCTCCACAGAGCAGTTCCTACCGCAGACACGTCGGTTC
>CACYXH010000095.1 GCA_902778245.1 uncultured Lachnospiraceae bacterium
TTCGGACATTCTCATCATATTCTGCCCGCTCCTTTTCACCCATCGTGTCCAGATACGGGATCATATCCGTATAAACCGTGTCGATCACCAGATCGTCTACGTCATAGAGAATCGTCTTGTTCATCTTCCTGGCCAGTTCTACAAATTTTCCGATAGGATCGGTGTAAGGGCAACGAAAGAATATGAAAATACGATAACATCGAAGAGTATCAATGTGAAGGTTTTGATAATAGACCTCCCCCGTTGTGACCCCAAGAGATTCCAACTGCTCTCTCTGATGTGTCACTCGGTATCTGCCGGGATGAGGAAGACTGGCATTGCAGCCATTGACAAACAGCACATCCCGAAAGCAGCCATCGGCATACATTCCTTCTGATCTTGCCTCCCGGTTCCGTTTCAAATACAGCCTGGCCTTTGCTCCCACCTTATGGAACCCGTCCTCCCGCAGCGTTTTCACGGTTTTTTTTGTAAGATCCTTCAAATCCGCCATAAACCCACCTCTGTCTTTTCAGATTACTTTCTATTTTCCGGAAAGAAACACTTTCCATTTCTTCTGACAGGAAGGCAGCACCAGGAAGAAATAACAGTAGATCACAAACGCCGCCATAGCAATACATACGGCGTAACAGAACACTTTTCCCGCGCGGCTGTTCTTTCCAAATCTTTCAAACAATTTCCGATATCCCATGGTCATAAAATACATCAGCGGGATCAGCATCGGCATGCTGTAGCGTCCCTGGGGCTGGTAATCATTTACATAAGAATTATAGATATTCAGAATATTGGGCAGGATCAGGGTCAGCGCCATTCCGATATGGAAGACTGCCTCCTTGCTCCACCGCGCCAGGCGATAGGTATATTTTATCTCCATCTGCATTCCGCATATCCTTTTTTTCTCTGAAAATCTGGATCTGCGCAGAGAGAACATACTCCCAAGCTGCGGCAGCACTCCCAATGTTCCGATCAGGTAAAAGACCATAAACAACTTTCCGATCCACTCCGGCGGCCATACAGTCATATAGCCAAAGCTACCGATAAAGCTGTAGTAGACCATCATCATCCAGTTGTGCTGGTGATTGACTGGCTGATAAAACATCATATCCAGTACATTCACGTTGGGATTCATCTGGAAAGTATATTTGTTGGACGGCTTTCTGGCCTCCTCCGCGTATTTCTCCGCGTATTCCGTTGTGATGTGAAGTCCCAGCGCGTCTCCATCGTACAGCACATAGTTTCTGACGAACCACCAGCCCGCCAGGACCGCCACGATGCCAACGATGACCAGTCCTCTGGTCAGCAGCTTTTTGAAATTCCATTTCTTTTTTTCACAAAACAGGATGGAGAAACAAAATACGACCACCGACGCCAGTATAACGCCGTAGGCATTGTAATAAGACAGGGCGCAGATCGAAACGCCCACTGCCAGACGGATGCAGGACTTCCAGCTCCACTCATCCTCCAGCCCGCAGATCCAGGAATAGATCAGCATCGCCGTGGCAAACAGGGCCAGACTATCGCAGTTCACATAAGAAAACAACACAAAAGCTCCCGGCAGTAAGGTGACCAGGAACAGAAACATTTTTTCATACGCATCCTTGAAAAATCGTTTCCCGATCTTCAAAGTATAAAACGCCGTCCCTACTCCGAACAGCACTTCCGCCATCCTTGCCGCTCTCACCAGTTTCATGAACGGATAAGAGACCATGTAAGACAGCATCGGATAAAATGCGTAGGAAATACCCCAGGATTTATCCAGCACCTCCGGATCGCCGCCATGGGGCAGGGCATTGTGCCGGAACAGGTACTCCACTACCTTATAGCGCATCTGTTCATCCGGCGAAAATGTGACCGGCTGGATCACCGCCCAGGCAAACAGAAACAGTCCGATCAATGTCAGAAACAGTACCTCAAACCGAATTTCTTTTCTGTCAATTTGTATCTTTTTCCCCTTCATCTCTCTAACTCCCGCTGCTCTGGCAGCCTCCATCTCCTATCTGCATCCGCTCAAAAACTCATAATATTCCCTGAGCCCCTCACGGAACGGTTTCAGTGGTTTTTTGTATAGCTCTCTGATCTTCGTATTATCAAGAACCGTTTTCTTCAGATCCACATTCCGCCTCTCTTTGTAGGTTACCGTCAGGTCAATGCCCAGCTCTTTCAGTAATTTTAAAATGTCATTCTGACTTACGCCGATACCGGAACTGATATTGAACACATCCTCCGGTCCCTGATACTCAATAAGCGTTCTAAGCATCTCGCAGACATCCTCGATCGCGACATAATCCCGGACGGTCTCTCCGTCTCCCCAGATTTCCATTACATCGCCGGTCAGCGCCTTTTTTAGCGCTGCGTCAATGAAGCCCACGCCTCTGTGGTAGTCCTGACCCGGGCCATAGGGATTGGATATCCGGGCAATGATCATATCACCGCCCCGTTGGGCATGAAAGGTGCGCATCACATTTTCAATGCAAAGTTTCAAAGCCGCATAATGGTTGATGGGATGCGTGGGCGCCAATTCCGTGATGGGCTGTACTTTCTGATTTCCATAAACCGTTCCTCCTGAAGAGAGAAACAGCAATTTTACCCCGTGACGCACCGCCATCTCACACAGCCGCACAGACTGCAGAAAATCCATCTCATAGCCCTGCATATACTTTTCGTTGGAATTGCTGGGATTGATCGTGCTGATGGCATGCACCGCCACATCCATATCTTTCAGTGCATTCTCCAGGTATCCGCTGTCAAAAAAATTACCGGAAAGATAGGTGACACCCGGATACTTTAGTACAGGCTCGGCAATATCAAAGCTGTATACTTCATATCCCTTGCCAGTCAGCGTACGGCTCAGATTCATGCCGATAAATCCGTTGCCCCCTATGATCAATACTTTTTTACTGCTCATCTTCCTCGATTCCTTTCAAAATAGCCGCGTAGACCTTATCCGCCTCCTGCTCCCAGGAAGTCTGCGCCGCAAAGGCGATTCCCTTCTGCCGGATCTCCTCCAGCTTTTTCGGATGTTTCAAGTAAAACTCCAGTGTATCCGCGATCTCGTTTGGGTCGAAATCCACCAGGATAGAATTTTCCTCATTCACCAGCCAGGTACTGTTTTCTCCTTTTGAACAAACCGCCACGCCGCCGGAACCCATAACTTCCAGAGGCAGCAGAGACAGATTGGTGCTGGAAATGATCAGGCACAGATCGCAGCGGGCATACAGATCCGACAGATTTTCCAGGGCAACGATTCCCAAATTCTCATGGGGAAACGGAATCTCGAACTCGCTTACATCCCACCCCGCAAAGACGATCTCCACATCCCGCATCCTGCGGCAAAGCTCGTTTAACGCCAAAAGCCCAAGTTCCCAGTCTCTTCTGGGCGTCACAGGGCGGGCGTAGAAAAACACTCGTTTCACCCGATCCTGTTTCTGTTTGGGCTGGTACAGTTCCCGGTCATAGGAGAAGCCAAAACTCTCTGCCCTCATCCCATAGTCCCGTTCCACCAAGGTTTTTAGCCAGCCGCCCGCCGTAATCCCACGGAATCCAAAAGAATAGGTTGCCTCCGCAAAAGCATATTCGGATCCGTGCGCATAAAAATAGGGTTCAAAATCCTGTATAAAATAAAATTTTGATATCGTATTATTAAAGTTTCGAACAAAATAGGCGGTAATCCAGGAGGTAGCTATGGTAGCGTGGGCAAACTGTGCTTTGTCTGCATTGCCAAAACTCTCCACCCGTGAATCCAAAATAGGAAAATGATCCCGCAGGAGTATGTGTAATTTCTCATCATCCGTAAGTTCCACTGCGCGGTAGACATACACACGGTTATGGATTCCTCTGCGCTCCAAAGCAGAAATAAATCGGAAAATATTGATATGTCCTCCAGACCCTTTGCCGAACTCCGGCACGATCCAGTTAATGATCTTCTGTCCATCCCCATTCCGGTCATAATCCTCCTGGGAAAACGGAATCTCCTGCCTGTTCACAATAAAATCCCAGAAATTCAGTATTTCCTGCTTCGCGGGTTCCGGTTTGATCACCAGGCGCTTCATGGTCTTTAACAAGCCGTTTTTTTTGTAATATGCACCCGCCCGGCTGAATATGCTTCGCTTTTCCATCTTCTATCCTTTCCTGCTCTGACGTATCAGGCTTTTTTCTGTTTATACTGCTGAGAAATATGCCGATCCAGGAACTTTTGCTTCCGCTCTGAATAGCCGTGATACTTTCCTCCCAGATATCCACCCCAGAAGTAAGCATGTTCCCGAAACAGAGAGTAAAACATCCAGTGCAGCTTTTCTTTTTTTGTGATTCCCTCCAGATGGCGGAAATAGCTGCAGTCCATCCTCACCTGACGATACCACAGGCCGGGAATCCGGCGCCAGTGATCCATCATCTCATAGTGATGCAATTCATAAAGCCCTTTATATTCGTCAAAATATCTGGCAAAATAGGTACTCAATTTATAATTATGGGAGTGATACACCGGCGCGTAGGGACAATACACCTTTTTATAGCCAAGTTCGATGATCTTTCTTGCCCAGAACTGATCCTCTGCGAAATTCACATCCTCATAGGGATACTTCTCCCAGACACTCCGCCGCAGGCAGGAATTGTTGTCTGAGAAGAAAGCGAGAAAATGGCGGTAGCCTTCTTCTTTCTCATACCGCTCTTTATCCTCCAGATAAAAAATGGTATTCTCTTCCCCAAATCCCTTAAAATGAAGTTTCAAATTTCTGACGTCCAACAGATTGCAGTCCGGATACGGGTAATGGATACCAAAACCTCCGGCAATCTCCGGATCCAGCTTCATGGCATCAATAAAATTCTGCAGCCACGTATCGGTTGCCGGCAAAGCATCCTGGGTAAGAAATACAATAAATTCTCCACTGCCCAGAGAAGCCCCATAGTTTCTCGTCTTCCCATGCCCGAACTGGGAGGCCGGAATCTGATACAGCCTGCAGGGATAAGATTGAATAATCTCCAGGGTACGGTCACCGGAGCCGGAATCTACGCAGATTACTTCGTAACTGTATTCCGTCTTCTGTTCAAACACAGCTTTGAGCACCTTATCCAGCAGTTCTCCAGCGTTTTTCGTGGGTATTATGATCGAAACATCCATCTTTTTCACTTACCAATTTTCCTTTTTAAAGCTCGTCCGGCCTTCTTTATGGCCAGATACCATCCGGCGTACAATTTCAGTTCCCGATGCAGCTTCTCGCTCTCTTTTCGGAACTTGATCTCCTCACTGATGAGAGAATTGTTTCTGTGCCACACCATATAGTCAAAGGAAATCTCCTCATACCCCTGATTCTCGATCCGCATCACCGGCGCCTGATTAAAATGATACTCCGCCCCATAACACAGATCTGCGTTATGGAAAGACACAGGGATCTCCTGTATCCGCTGCCCTGCCAGTCCGTTTAAATGTCTCATGGTCAAAATGCAGTCTGTATCCACCGGCTTTAGCAGAAATGCCTGATAGCGGTCTGTGTCAGAAATCACCGCAGTCTCATGGACTTCACCCAGGAAGTAGAGGGAAAAAAGCAGTTCCTCCTCTTTTTCCGGCGCGTCTTTTGGAATACCAAGAAGCTGTACCGCATAGTACACATGCTCCGTATTCCAGTAATCCAAAAAGAAACTGTGGGTCTTCATCCGGGGATAAAGCCTGGACAGCACATGCAGTTCGTCCTCCCCCGTCACATACTTCTGAAACTGAACTTCCATCTGATAATAGACAGGAATTTCTTCTACCTTTACACCCCCGATGGCATACAGTTCCTCCAGCTGTTCTTTTTTCAGTGTCTGGAGCATTGCATGCAGCATCAGACTTCTGGCAAACAGATAGGAAACAGGAATAGGAAAATCGAATACCCACTCATAATCCACCAGGTAAAGCGCATCACCCACTAAAATATTCGCAAACAACATGTCCAGATTGGAAATGCCAGACGCCTTCTGCCCCTCCGGCAATGCCGTTTTTCCAAACATACGCTCAAATTCTTTTGTAACCTTAAATTCTTCCAACCCCTTCACAGAAGTCAGAATATCATATAGCAATCTTACATCCTGCTTGACACTCTCGTAGTCTCCCTGCTCCACATGTTCTGTCAGCAGCAGATCCAGACTTTTTCCCTCCACATACGGAAATTCCACCGTAGTTTCATCCACACGGCTGCAAGGACAGATCCTGAGTTTCGGATACTGATACATCTTTTCCAGCTTCGGATAATTTTCTGCCATCTGCCCAACATGGCCAGACGCAGCCGGGCTTAAAGCAGTTTTCGTGACACGGCGGATCCCGTTCCCCTCAGAGATTGCCGTTGCGATCCGAAACTGTTCGCTGCGCTCTCTGGAAAATTTTGTGTATAATACTTTTTTCATCGCTCAGCCCCTCTTTCTGATCCGTACAAAAAAGGAGTTAGAAAATATCGGAAAATACCCGGATTCAATGATGGTATCAAATGCTTTCCCCTCGTCAAAAAGCACATAACGGTGCGCGTCAAAATTTCGGATATTGTTCATCAGTTCCCCCTTTTTCGGAGGACATTCTTCGGAGTAGATAACAGTAGGAAATTTATAATCCGGGTAGGGGTAGAAAAATTCGTACTCCTCAAATCCGCATCTTAGCAGTATCTGCTCCAATTCCGCTTTGCTGAAAGTTCGCACCCCCGCAGTACTCGGATATCCCTCAATCCCCTCAAACGCTCTTCCCTTATGATCCTCCACACAGCCGGCAAAATACTTTAGTCCCAGACGGTTTTCGATCGCCATCAATATTTCACCGTTTTCTGCCAGAAGACCGTTGATCTTGTTCAGGAAAACAGCGTAAGGGTCTTTTTCCTGAATGTAGCTTTCTGCATATTCAAACACCCCGATCAGGGTGATGTAGTCAAATTTTAGTTTAATATTTTCCGCCACCATATTAAAATTACCCACCATCAGCTCCAGGTTCTCCGCCTCGCGGTTTCTCCAGGCATTGATGGTGCTGCGGCGCTTTGACAGATCATTTGCCACAACGCTGCCCGCTTTTCGGGTGAGCGCTCCGGTGATGGCGCCGCACCCTGCTCCCACCTCCAACACTCTCGCATCTTTCCTCATGGGATACCAATCAATAATATTCTCCCGCTGCTGCGACAGATGATACATCACGGGCCACTTTCCCTCCCGCCGGATGATTTCAGGGAACTGCGCCGGAACATGATTCTTCACAATTTCCAGCAATTCCTCCTCCACATCCCCGTCACTGTAACGGTCTTCTCCATCATAATAATCCAGATTTAGCGACACTCGGCCGATTTTTTCTGTCATAATAAAACTGTACTCCTTTATAGTTCCATGGTCTAATCATAAGACACTTTTGAATCCATATCAAAGTATCCCACCGTGTCTTTTGTGGAAAATACTTCCAGGAAACAGGCGTCATAGATCCGATGATAGATCACCAGCTGATCCAGCTCATATCCGGTGCAGCCGAAAGACAGCAGATACTGCCCGCTCTGCAGATGCATCTCCTGCTCAAAGCAGACCACCACTTCCTGTCCTTTCACCGCTTTATCCAGGTTATTCTGCTCCAGTGCCGTATTCGTTCCAGTGATCTCCGTGCCTTTCCGGTCTTTTATGGTGATGGCAAAAATCGGATGATCGATCTCTTTATGGAAGCGGATCTTCATTTTGATCCGGAAGGTTTTTCCCTTGTCCAGAGAAGACGTAATCATCCCCTTATGGTCAATAATGGCAAAATCAACGATCTCGGCTTCTTTCCCGCCATAGTCCACCTGCTTGGGATTGACCGTCAATTGTTTCTTCCACGGATCCTTCGGGGCTCCTGAAGAAATAGAAACGGTTTCAGACAGATCGTCCTTCGGGGTTACTCCTTCCTCATGGTACTGGTTTGCCAGAATTTTTTTGTAGATATCCACCGCTTCCGAACATGTTCCCACAAAAATCTGCTTCCCTTTGTTTAAAAGCAGCGCCCGGTCACAGTATTTGATCACGCTGCCCATATCGTGAGAAACAAAAATGATCGTCTTTCCTGCTTTCTTAAACTCATCGAATTTGCGGTAACATTTCGCCTGGAAAAAAATATCTCCCACGCTCAGAGCCTCATCTACGATCAGGATATCCGGCTCCACATTGATAGCCACCGCGAATGCCAGCCTCGCGAACATACCGCTGGAATAGGTCTTCACCGGCTGATGGACAAACTCTCCGATCTCCGCAAAGGAGATGATGTCATCCAGTTTCCCCCGCATCTCTTCATCTGTAAACCCCATCATAGTCCCGTTGAGGAAAATATTCTCCAGCCCTGTATATTCCATATTGAACCCGGCTCCCAGTTCCAGCAGGGCGCTGATTTTTCCATCAATCTCCACCGTGCCGCCGGAAGGCGTCAGAACGCCGGTGATGATCTTTAAAAGGGTAGACTTTCCGGAACCGTTTGTTCCGATGATCCCTACCGATTCGCCCTTTCTTACCTCCAGGTTCACACCAGCCAGGGCAAAATGATCCCTGTGGTAGCATTTGTGGGTTAGCGACAGAGATTCTTTCAGACGGTCCTTTGGCTTTTCAAACAACTTATATACTTTACTGATATCTTTTAGTTCTACTGCATTGCTCTTGGTCATATCTTCCTCCAGAGGTCAGATGTGAAAAATCACAGCACATCCGAAAAATGAATACGGAGTTTCTTAAAAGTCCTGAAGCCAAACCACCCCAGGAAGAGGGTCACCGCCCAGAAATATGGCGTGTATTTCCAGTGTTCCCAGGTGATGTTTTCCCAGATAAGAATTCATATCCCACATGATAGGGCATATCCACATCCACACCTGCAGTCCGATACTCACGATCTGTCCAAAATCCCGAAAAAACGGAACAATAGAGGAGGTGAGGAATGCAAGGGCCAAAGTGAAACAGATGGTACAAAACATATAGTAGAAAATCTGAATAAACTGGATCGGCGGCACTTTCCCAAAAAGAAGAAAGATCACAAAGACCAGCACAACAAAAAACAGATGTACAAACAAAGAAGAGATCACTTTCACCACAGGAAGAATACTGATCTTAAATACTACCTTTTTCACCAGATAAGAATATTCCATAAAACAGTTGGTGGAATTCAGCAATGCTTCCGAAAAGAAGAACCAGGGGATAATTCCCGAAATCAGCACCAGTGCATACGGATATCCTGCCGCTGTGGGCTGAACCTTTACCCCAGCCTGAAAAATAATGACATAAATCAGAGTCGTAACAATGGGCTGTACAAACGCCCAGAGAATCCCAAAATAGGAACCTGCGTATTTTGTTTTGAAATCATTCCGGGATAATTTCCAGATCATCTTCCGGTTATTCCACAGCTCTCTTATCGTGTTCATCTATTTGCTCCTTTAATACAATGCCGTCTATTATAGCATTTCCGGGCTCACGTTTCAATCTTTTTCCAGCCGGCCGTCAAATACTTCCAAACGCCGTGCAGTGCGTAGCTGATAAAACACACCGCTGATTTCGGCCAGCTAAAGCCCATGTAACGATAGACTCGAAAAGTCATGACAGCAGATTTGAGTTTGCTGCCGGACTTTCCGCTGTTTGTGAGACGATATTTCAATAACGGCTCATTGATACCGATGGCTATTCCGTATTTTTTCAGAATACGAAGCCAGGTAATATAATCCTCATGGCTGTCCTCATGCTCCATGGGAAACTCTCTGGCCACTTCTGCCCGAAGGAGAACCGAAGAACAGTTGATGCTGTTGTGGCGGAGCAGATCCCGGTACGTAATCTGTTCTTTGACGCCAATCACCTTTCCGGTAAGTTCACCCCCCGGCTTCATCAGTTCCCGGGCAGTGCAGCAAAGCGCACACTTTTTCTGCTCCATAGCCTGGATCTGTTTTTTCAGCTTGTCCGGAGCCCAGTAATCATCGGAATCCAAAAAGGCCACGTAGGTTCCCCTGGCCTCTTTCACTGCCCGGTTGCGACTTTTTGCCGCTCCCAGCTGCTTTTCATTTCGCTCATATCGGATCTGAGGATATTTCTGAAACCGCTCCAAGACTGCATCAATTTCATCCGTGGAGCAATCATCCATCAGCAAAATTTCCACAGATACCTGTTGAGAGAGCGCCGATTCCAGTGCAGCGGATAATGTCGCCGCGCTATTGTACACCGGCATCACCACGGAAACCAGCGGATTCAATCCGCGTTTTCCTCTCTCCCGGCATCCGTCTCTTTCGTAGCTGCCGTCACCTGCCACTGCTCTACGCCCTCCGTATTTTCTTTCTGGAACAAAATCTTCACCGTGGTAGCGATCAGCTGCAGATCCAGAAAGAAAGAATAGTTTTCAATATAAGTCAGATCCAGCTTCAGCTTATCATACGGTGTAGTATTATATTTACCGTAAACCTGCGCATATCCCGTCAAGCCTGCTTTTACCTTCAGACGGTAAGAGAATTCCGGAATTTCTTTTTCATATTCCGCAGCAATCTCCGGGCGCTCCGGCCGCGGTCCCACCAAAGACATATCCCCTTTGATAATGTTAAGCAGCTGAGGTAATTCATCAAAATGAATATTTCTCAGCACTCTGCCCACCGGCGTAATACGGTCATCATTCTTCATAGCCAGTCTGGCGCCTGCCTTCTCGGAATCTACCCGCATGCTGCGAAATTTATATACCAGGAAAATTTTTCCGTCCTGAGTCAAACGTTCCTGTTTGTAAAATACCGGTCCTCCATCATATCCCTTAACCAGCAATGAGATCACCAGCATGACCGGAGATAAGATCACCAGCATGAGCAGAGAGCAGAGAATATCAAACATTCGTTTGAAAGCCTGCTGCTCTACTGTAAGGCCCCGATTACGGAACAACAGCAACGGCGTATCAAACATATGCATTTTCTCCGAACTCATGATCATGATATCTGAAATCTTCGGAGAACAGTAACAACGGATATTTTTTTCAAAACAGTATTTTACCAGAAGATTTCGTTCATGGGACGGCATATCTCCGATCATAACACCCTGAGACTGGAGAATTCTTTCCTTGATATAATCCATACCGCTGCCCAGATAGACCGCTTCGCTTATGACATACTTATCTGCCCTGGAAGAAATATTCTTCAAAAGTTTTTCCGGATTTCGGCTGTCGTAAACCAATATCATCTGTCTTGGCGGATAAATATTTACATACATCCAGCGCACGGCTGCCGCCCATAGCAGAACCACCGCCAAATTCACCAGCATCAGATAAACCATGGGAACAACATGATCCATAAATCTCCAGCGCCCGATCAGAGCCAGCTGAATGTAGGCAATGATATTCGTACAGATCACTGATAAAATTTGGGAAATGATCACGTCCAGCATCCGCATGTATCCCACTTTCAGTGCGCCAAACAGCCTGGACACAATGAACACAATAAGCGCGTACAGCGCAAACAGCGCCCAATGTCCCCGGCGCCAGTAAGTAGAACCGATCACACTTCTGAAATTATACTGCGTAAACCAGACGTAGGCAAAGTTTAACGTCTGCAGGCCGATTACTAACACAGAGGCCAGAAACATGATAAGTCTTTTATATTTTTCTCTTCTCACCATACCGCATAACCCCCTACCCCTTTACTGTTTACAATACAACATCCGATCCACGGACCCGTCAGCTGCGCTGACGATCCGCCGGTCAGCCAATATTACTTGATAAGACTCGGGAAAATACTATGCGTTTTTGCCCGTTGACGTGTCAGGTCTTACCCCGCAAAACCTGACACGTTACATTATAGTCCACATTCTCGCAAAAGACAACCGAAATAAAAAGGAAAAAAACCGTCATTCCGATGATTGTATAATGATTCCTTTTCTGTTATAATGTGGATATTAAGGAAAAGGGGAGGAAATTTCATGCGTAATCGAAAATTGATTCATGCATTGTTTTTAATTCTTTGCATGATGATCTGCTTTTCTTTTTCGGCAGCTGCCGCAGAAACAGAAGCAGAGACAGAAACAGAGACAGAAATCCAAGAACCGGCGGTCGTCATCAAAAAAATTTCAGGAAAAGCTTATCTGTGCGATAAAGCGACTGAAAAAGTATATACGGGTTTGAAAGGTATTCAGGAAGTTCCAAAAGGTTC
>CACYXH010000096.1 GCA_902778245.1 uncultured Lachnospiraceae bacterium
AGAATGACGTAGATCTGCGTAAAAAATTCCAAGAAAGGCAAAGCGCCGCAAGGTCAGTATTTATACGGGTTTGCGGACTTTTAAAGGGATATAAAGAGAAATGATAAAAATACTTTTTATCTGCCACGGCAATATCTGCCGTTATAGCAAAATTTCCATATTTTAAGCATGTTTCCGGGGTATTATCTCTGGATTTAACACTAATTTAACACTATTCAAAAATTGATTGTTCTCTGCTATGCATCCACATGAAAAAATGGAACTTAAACGGAAACACCCTATTTATACAATGGAACAAGAACTTGCAGAAACGGAACCAGCACTGGTGCTTGAGGGGATGAAACTGATTGACTGATTGATGATGAGCGAAAAATATTGAAACAATACGCAATGCGTGATAGAATAAAGCTATGGATACGAAAGAGGAATTGATCAGACTGAAAGAGAAGACCGGCCTGAACTGGAAAAAATTTTCAGAGTATTATGAGATCCCCTATAGGACGGTTCAGGACTGGTATATGGGGAAGCGCTGTATGCCGGAGTATCTTCTGCGGTTGATGGTATATAAGGCGGAGATGGAGAGAAACGGTAGAAAATGTGAAAAAGGAGCAGAAGCATGTCAGATAAAAGATTGAATAATACGATCTTCCTGATGTTTCTTGTTACAGAAAATTATAAGCGGGCGCATGCATTGTCGAACAAGGATTTCTTAAAGTTGGATCAGCAGTTTGCGATACTCAACTATATTGCGGAATGTCCGGATATTTTTGACAGCATGACCGGACAGGAAATAACGAAGGAGATTGATCAGTATGTCTCAGCCGTATAGAGAAAAACTATTTCACGGAACAGTGTCCGAAATACGCCGGGTAGATGTATCAAAGGGACGAGGCAATAAGGATTTTGGTAAGGGCTTCTATATGGCGGTCACGAAAAAGCAGGCCATTGGTATGATGCACAAAAAATACAGGGAAGTCATCAGAAGAAGCCGCAACATGACAAAGACGGATTTTACAGAAAATCTGTACCAGATTACTATGACACTACAATTCTGGCGACATTAAATGTGAGATGTTTTGAGACCGCAGACGAGTCATGGTTGGATTTTGTGCTGATGTGCAGAGAGAAAGGCGGTGTTCCACATCAATATGATGTGGTCATCGGACCTACAGCAGATGATGATACTATGCTGTGCTTGAAGGCATATTGGGATGGACGCTATGGGAAAGTTGGCAGTTCGGATGCGAAACGCATTCTCCTGAATAATCTGGAACCTGAAAATCTGGGGGTTCAGTATTATGTTAGCAGACAGGATGTTGCGGATCAGCTGATCAAAAAGATCGAGCCAATCGATTGGAGGTGACGGCCTTGCAGGGCGGAAAGATTGAAACGGTGCAGGGGCTGTGTGTAGTAGCACTGACCAGGCATTTGATGAACAAGTATCTGCTTGCGGAGGACGAAGCGTATGCAAAGCTCATTGATACGGAGCTTTATTCGCTCCTGATGGATCCGGAGACAAATCTGTTTCTGGAGACCAACCAGTATCTGTGCAATGCATGCGACATGGAATTGGAGCATGGAATCGGCGTATTGTATGAGTATATCAACCGGGAGTAAGTTTGCTATTGCCGATACGCAGACAGACTACTCGAAACCGTTTGATTGATATTTAGCCCTGAGGAGCAGGATAAACAAGACAGACCCGATAAACAACGGATAACCATTCAGAAATTTTTGAACCATAAATGTTACAAAAATGCTTGACCACTACAGGCTGCGATAATCTGGGCGGAGGCAGCGTGGATGCCTTTTGCGAACCCTACATTAACGGGGAGAAGGAACTGAGGGAACTGAATATGGAATACCGCGGCAACACGGGATTGGTTCGGTAGTGAGAAGAAAAGAGGACTGTAGCAGCAGTTCTCTTTTTTGATTCGCAGTAAATTAGATAAAAAAGTAGTTGACAACGGATAGAATATGATGTATGTTTATTTCCAAACAATAAACATATAAAACCTACCTGAATGGTAGATAAAGGAGAGGGATATGAAAATATCTTTTATATCAGCAGGTGGACTGATCCGATGTTAAAAAGTATGATTTTTCAGTCATAAATTTTTTTGAACAATTATACTATTAAACATATCGGAAAAGGAGAATATAAACCATGAAAAAGAATATCAAAAAAATTGTTACTTTGGGACTGACACTGGCACTTTCCGCACAGGGAGTTGCAGCGCTGGCATCCGACGCGGATGTTCAAAAGGTAGTAGTTGCGCACACGAATTACTATGTACCCTACGATTTTGAGGATGAAGATGGAAATTCGGACGGATATGAGGTAGCAGTGCTGAAGGCAGTAGATGAGCTGCTGGATCAGTATGAATTCGAGTTTGTTCCCACCACAGATGATGATCTGCTGATCGGCGTAGAGTCCGGCAAGTATGACATCGGCACCAAAGGAGTTTGGTGGACCCAGGCTCGTTCTGAGACTTATGTATTCCCGAAAAACTATATCGGCGCAAGTATCATCGGCATCGTATTTCGTGCAGAGGATGTTGAGAAGTACACAGATCTGGAAGCATTTGCGGCTGACGGTGGTCTGCTGGTTCCGATTGCTCCCCAGAACGCTCAGTACGACATCATCCAGAACTTCAACAATGAGCATCCGGACACCCAGATTGAACTGCTGGCATCTGATCAGTTCCAGGTATCCGATGCGTATCAGTGGGTACTGGAAGGCAGATACGATGCATATTTCGAGATCAAGACCAGTTATGAACACAACGTAGAGGATGAGGATGGTGAGTATCACGATTATGCGGATGATCTCGCGTACGTTCCTTACGAAGGCATCCCGACCTGGCCGCTGTTCAACATCAACAATCAGGACCTGGCAGATGCCTATGATGAGGCGATCGAACAGCTGAAAGAGGACGGAACTTTGGAGAAACTGGCTCAGGAATACTTTGGCTACAGCCTGTTTGATTATATTCCGGAAGGATATCAGATCGGAGACGCTCTGTAAGATAAAAGAATCAGGATTTTGAAATTGGTGATTTAATATAAGGAGACAAGAAAATGGGTAAGAGAGAGCTGGTTTTAGATGCATTTGACGGAAAGGCGGTGGAGCGGGTTCCGGTAGGTTTCTGGTTCCACTTTGTACCGGACGGTCTGTTTGAGGAGACCCCGGAACATATTCAGAAGAATATTGAAGGACATCAGGCATTCTTTGATGGATTTCATCCGGATTTCCTGAAACTGATGAGTGATGGTTATTTTACCTACCCGAATCCGGCGATCGCTGAGGTTCGCGGCGCGGCGGATTTGAAGAAGATTAAGGCAGTGAACCCGGAGGAGTGGATCGCAAAGCAGGTGGCTTTGGTGAAAGAGCTGACCGGAAGATTCGGGAAACAGGTTGCTTCCTTTTATAATATCTTTTCCCCGGCCACTTATCTGAAATGGCAGCTGGAGCAGGTAAATGTAAACTTTGGCCAGTTGCTGGATGAGGATCCGCAAAGCACGAAGGAGGCTCTTCTGGAGATCGCGGCGGACATCGGCAAGCTGGCAGAGAGAGTAATCAGAGAGGGCGGAGCAGATGGAATCTATTTCAGCGCTCAGAACATTCAGGATTCCAAGCTGGATAAAGAGGGTTATCTGAAGTACGTTGCCCCCGCAGAACTGATTGTGCTGGAGGCGGCACAGGCAGCGAGTGATTACAACATCCTGCATGTGTGCGGCTATGAAGGGGCACGCAATGATCTCACTATCTATGCAGATTATCCTTCTAAAGTAATCAACTGGGCGGTAACCGTTGAGGGTGTGAGCCTGAAAGAAGGAAAGCAAATTTTTGGCGGAAGAACGGTGCTGGGTGGCTTCGGAAATACAGAGAAGGATATTCTCTACACCGGAGACAAAGAGAGCATTACCAATTACACGAAGGAATTACTGAAAGATGCGGGTACACAGGGTGTCATCATTGGAGCGGACTGCACGATTCCGGGAGACATGCCTTACGAGCATCTTGAATGGGTAAGAGAAGCAGCCGGAGCCATCTGAATATGAGACCTTTTCATCCACAATTAATATTGACCGCATTGGCAAAGACATTACCTTATCTGTGGGTAACCATAGCGGTCATGATTGCCACTGTGCTCATCGGGAGTCTCATCGGGCTCCTGTTGGCCAGGGCAAATATACGGAGGCGATTGATCGGAAGATCAATCGCCCAGATATATATTTATGTGACGAGATGTATTCCGTCTATTGTTCTGTTGTTCATCGTCTACTACGGACTGCCGGAACTTTTGCTGGCCTTTGGGATCAATATCAACAATGCCAGCCGGGCAGTATTCGTGATCACCACGTTCTCCATCCTCTTTTCCGCCAATATGGCGGAGGTATTCCGCTCCGCTTATGAGGCGATCGATCCCGGACAGAGGGAAGCTTCGCTGAGCGCGGGTCTGAGCGAATGGCAGACGTTTCATCGGATCCTGCTGCCACAGTGTACGGTGATCGCGCTTCCGAACTTCACCAATGCGCTGGTGAATCTGATGAAGGAGGGATCTTTGGCTTACACCATTGGTCTGCTGGATCTTATGGGTAAGGGCCAGGTGATGATTGGACAGAACAACGGATCTTTTGCGTTAGAGACCTATTTGGCACTGGCCATTGTCTACTGGTGCATGACCCTGCTGATTGAAAAATTGTTTGGCGCACTGGAAAAGCATCTGACGAGAGGACAGAAGATCCTTTCCGATGCGGCGTAAGGAGGGCGGAGTATGAATCTGAATCTATCGTTTATGGCCGAAACCTTTGTCCATGCGCTTACAGGAATACCAACCACTTTAAAAATCACCCTGGTAACTTTCCTGATCTCAGCGCCGCTGGGATTTTTTATGGCACTGGGGCGTATGAAAGGAAATAAGGGCGGAGGGCGTCTGGTGGCACTCTATGTATCCTTCATCCGTGGGACACCCGTAGTGCTGCAAATTCTGTTTATGTACAGTTTGCTGCCATCCCTGTTAAACTATTTGTTTAAATCGGTATTGCATTTGAATATCAATATTTTTCGGATGGATCCCATTATCTACGCGTATATCGTATTCAGCCTGAATACTACGGCAATTTTGTCGGAAGTGTTCCGATCGGCACTGATGTCGGTGGGACACGGTCAGATGGAAGCGGCACTGGCATCCGGTTTGTCCTCATCACAGGCATACCGGAGGATCATCATTCCCCAGGGTCTGGTGGTAGCGCTTCCCAATATCTGTAACACGACCATCAATCTGCTGAAGAGTACCTCCCTGGCATTTATGATGACGGTAAAAGACATCATGGCTATCGCTAAGATGGATGCTGCGTTTGGATACAACTACATCGAAGCCTATCTGGTGGTGCTGGCGATCTATATCATTCTATGCACCCTGGTTCAGATCCTGTTTAAGGTGATGGAGGGATTTCTTTCTGGATATCGAAGAAGGATCACAGCTTAAGGAGAAGAACATGCTGGAAATTAATAACGTTCATAAATCATTTGGAAAGAATCAGATATTGAAAGGAGTCGATCTGAAAGTCGAGAAGGGAGATATTATCGTCATTCTCGGACCCAGCGGTTCCGGAAAGACGACCCTGCTTCGCTGCATTAATTTCCTGGAGCGGGCAGAGGAGGGCACGATCAATTTCGATGAGATCCATACTTCTTTTAAGGGTGCCTCCAAACAGGACATCAGCCGTATCCGCAAGAGAACCGGTTTTGTATTTCAAAATTACAATCTGTTTGCAAACAAAACTGCTCTTCAGAATGTGACGGAGGGGCTGATCGTTGGAAGAAAGATTCCGAAGGAAGAGGCAATCCGCAGAGGAAAGCAGGCGCTTGACAAGGTAGGACTTTCCGATCGTTATGACTATTATCCATCCCAACTCTCCGGCGGCCAGCAACAGCGCGTAGGTATTGCCAGAGCAATCGCTGCGGAACCGGATGTGATCCTCTTTGACGAGCCCACCTCCGCGCTGGATCCGGAGCTGGTGGGAGAGGTGCTGGGTGTTATGAAATCTCTGGCAAAAGAGGGGGCAACCATGATCGTTGTGACCCATGAGATGAGCTTTGCTCAGGACGTGGCTAACGAGGTGGTGTTCATGGATAACGGGGTGATCGTAGAAAAGGGCACGCCAAGCGAACTGTTCTCCCGCCCGAAGGATGAGCGAACCATACAGTTTTTAAAACGAATCCTCCGGGAAGACTTTGATTATTCTATATAACGAAAGGGAGAGAGTATGGATTTAAGGCTGAACGGAAAGAAGGCAGTTGTTACCGGCGGTACTCAGGGTATTGGATATGCCGTTGCACAGGAATTTCTGAGAGAGGGAGCTTATGTAGTAATCTCCGGGCGAAATGAAGAGCGTCTGGAACGGGCTCTTCAGGATTTGGCTGGTATCGCCGGGAAGGAGCATATCGCCGGATATGCCCTGGATGGAACCAGGGAGGATGAGGCGTATGAATTTGCCCGGCTGGCAGCCGGTCCGGAGGGGCGCATTGACGCCTGGGTGAACAACATCGGAACCAACCGTGCCAGATCCGAAGAACTTTACACAGAAGAAGAACTGGACTTTCTTATTGCTGCCTTGTTCAAATCCGCTGTATTTGGCTCACAGGCAGCATTCTGCTATATGAAAAAACATGGGGGAAGTATTGTAAACATATCATCTCTGGCGGCCAGGGCAGCTACCTGTGGCCGCTCTACTATCTATGGGGCGCTGAAATCAGCCGTGGTAGGTCTGACCAACACCACAGCGGGAGAGTATGCGGCCTACGGCGTGCGAGTGAACGCTGTGCTGCCGGGATATACGGCAACGCCTCTGGCGAAAAACAGTTTTACCGACCGGGATCTGCAAGAATTGCTTCAGAACAATTTGATCGGGCGGATGGCGCAGCCGGAGGAGATTGCCCGGCCTGTGGTATTTCTGGCCAGTGATGCGGCTTCTTATATTACTGCCGCGTCTTTGGAGGTATCCGGCGGGCACAATATGGTGCTCAATCCCCAGTACTCCTTTCAAAAAAAGAGGGAGAATTAGTTAATTGCAAAATTCCAGAAGCCGCATAAATACGGCATTCTTTACTTCAAAAATAAAACAACTCCTCACTGAATTGTGGTAAAATTGAGTTATCCAAAGGAGTTGTACCTATATGATACCATACAATCAGCTTTCTTTGGCAGATATTTTTTCAGATTGTCAGGATATTTATGAATCTGACAAACCCCAGTTTCTTTTATTACTCGAAAACCACATTGATTGAAACGGACTCAAACCCCCAGCAGAGCTGGGGAGACCAGAGGACGCAAGGGGCGATAAACGTAGTACCATAAAAAATACCTCCGTTGTACAATATATGTGGGTCTGTTTATCACATAGTAGGTATAATTGCACGTACCATCTGGTTTTTATTCCAAAATATCGGCGAAAGGTGATGTTTGGGAATTTGAGAAAAGAAGTTGGCGAAGCGATTTCCAAAGTATGCAAGATGGAGGGCATTACGATCATTAAGGCAGCAACGCTGCCGGATCATGTTCACATGTATGTTGCTATTCCACCAAAAGAAAGTGTGGCGAAGGTTGTTGGGAGGATAAAAGGGAAGAGCAGCCTCATGCTGTTCGACAGGCATCCAGAGTATAGGGAACGGTACAATCGCCATTTTTGGGCAAGAGGATATTACTGTGAGACAATCGGTAATGTAAATGAGGCAACGATAACAAAGTATATTGCAGAACAGTATGAGAGGGATCGACTGGAAGGAGATCCAGAGAAATAATCAGTAATAGCCGCTTTTAAGCGGCCACCAGTAACATGAAGAATGGTTTGTTAGACCGCCTTTAGGCGGAAACACAAAAGGGCCCTGGAGGGGCCATTTCAAACCACCAGCAGAGCTGGTGGTACTGACTTT
>CACYXH010000097.1 GCA_902778245.1 uncultured Lachnospiraceae bacterium
CATCCGTCCATCCGCAGACTTGCGCAACCATTATTCTGAAATCTCCAGACAATGTCATGACACCAGAAAACCGGTGATCATTACAGTCAATGGACGCGGAGATACTGTTGTGCTTAGCTATGCGGAATACAACCAAATGCAATCCGAACTTGATCTGCTGCGTACGCTCTCAGATGCGGAAGAAGACGCACGTGCCGGACGAACTGCTCCCATACAGCAAACCTTTGATGATATCCGTGCAAAATTGTCAGAAAGGAAGCATCCATGAATTATTCCATTCTTCGAACCGACAAAGCAGATGAACAACTGCGAGACATCATTTTTTACATTGCGGAAGATTCCGGCGATATTGATATTGCACTGAATTATCTGGATAAAATCGAGACCGCCATTAATCGTCTATCCCTATTTCCGGAATCAGGAAGTATTCCTAACTATTCCGTTCTCCGAAAACAGGGATATCGGGTTCTCATTGTAGAACGTCACCT
This sequence comes from uncultured Lachnospiraceae bacterium, assembly GCA_902778245.1. GTDB lineage: Bacteria > Bacillota > Clostridia > Lachnospirales > Lachnospiraceae > Merdiplasma. The sequence continues at coordinate 489 of CACYXH010000097.1, forward strand.
CGTCTTCTATAAAATCAACCATGAGGCAAAAGAAGTTCTTATTTATGCCATAGTTGATGGCAGACGGGAATATCAAAATCTGATTTAACGGCAGGAAAATTTGCAATACAGTATTTAAACACTTTACCCTTTCACAGTAACCTTCACCCGTGCATATACCCCATTCTGGGAGTACGCATAGATATAACAGTTTCCTTTTCCTTTGGCCTTGATCTTTCCGTTCTTATCCACCGTTGCAACCTTTTTATTAGAAGACTCGAACTTGATCTTCCGGTGTGTCTTCAGCGTCAGCTTGCTTGTCTGCTTCACGGCTGTAGCTTTCACTTTCACGGTCCCGCCTTTTTTCAGCTTCACCTTAGATTTGCTGAGCTTGACCTTGGAGACATTTGTCACCTTTCCACCCTTCGTCGCCACATGGATGGTCTTTCCGGAGGCGACAATGGCTTCCTTCCCCTTTACGGTCTTATAAGCCACTACCGAGAATTTATAATAAGTTCCCTTTTTCAGCTTCTTGTAGGTATAAGATGTCCCAGTCTGTTTTGCCAGCCGCTTAAACGGCTTATTTTTACCACACTGGTTTCCGTAAATGATATATCCGGTGGCGCCGTTCACCTTATTCCAGGATATCGTGATGCTGTTCTTTGTCTGTTTGGAAGACTTCACCTGGATTGCTGCAAAACTTGATCTGGCAGGTTCCTGAGTATCGCTCATAGCCGTAATCTCTTTCTCTGCCGCTGCAACAGAAGTCTTATCGCCCGGATCGCCCTCCGGGTTTGTAACCTGCACAGCTGGAATGTCTTCCGTCTGTGTGGAAGCCGTGTGTTTTATGACTGTTCCGCCAGATAATTTCTGGCCGCAGCCTTCGCAGTAAACGTCACCCGTATAACCGTCTTCCTTGTCGGTGGGGTCTTTCTGATTCCGAATTTCAGTAGTCCCTGCATGGTTATCAAGGTCAAAACCGCCGTATTCTTCGTGGCATACATCACATACTGCCCTGCTTGTACAAGTAGCTGTGCCTCCCTTATGACCATTCATTTCGCATTCTGTTTGCCTTTGAACCGTTATCGTACCTGATGAAAACTCTGCCATTACGGTCATTCCATCCTCGTTGGATAGATTGTTATTTTTATTGTCCTTCACAGCAACGGATACGACGCCGTCCTGCGCATCTTTCCCAACCGTTATCTCTAATGTCATCAGAAGCCCGTTGGTCATAACATTATCTGCCGCATACCATGTGCAATTATTGTTGTTTGAACTAAATGTACCTGAGGCGAGTAGTTCACCCGGAATGATAGAATCCAGCGTCATTCCTTCCGGAAGGCTAATGCTAAATGCAAAACCTGCTATACCTGTATTTCCGCTGATCCGAACTGGCAGACTGATCTTTTCTCCCGCTCCTGCCGTGACACTGTCAACTTTAATTCTCATACCTGCCGGTGATGCGCCAAGAAACTGCATATTCTCTACAACAATGTCATTGTTTTCTATGCTGTTCATTGCAGCCAAAATATGATCTCTTCCTAAAACGTGTCGATTCAAAACCACTACATCACCGATTGTGATATCTCCATCGCCATTCACATCTGCAAATTCCAGTCGTTCTGCAGGCAGTGTATATTTCCCAAGAACATGCCTGTTTAAAACAACCACATCTGCTATTGTAATATCTTCATCCCCATTTACATCTCCAATGATGCCTCTGACAATCTCTAATGTTCCCGCCTGGTAGTTTGCCTCAACATAATTTCCGCTCTCATCAACAAGATTCTTCTTGCCTTCATGTGGTGATATACTGATATCTGTCGTTCCAGCTGCTGCTGTATCCGCAACGATAAAGGTCAGCTTCAAAATAGTTCCATCTCCTGCTGCATTGTCCGCTGCATACCAATTCACCACATTGCCATTCGTTGATACTTGCCCTGTTTCCAACACTGATCCCAATGCAACAGATTTTAATGTCAATATCGTATCATCATAGCCAATGTCAAATGAAAAACCGGCAATACCTGTATTCTTTGTTATGATCACCGGTATCTCAATATCCTTGCCAGCCAATGCTTTTGCATTTTCAACAGCGATCGCGACCGCATCATTTTCATCGGTCAACTTTGGAATAATCGTTCCCTTTAACAACAGAGAATTGCAAACCGTACAGTAGGTATCTCCCGTATAACCGTCCGCCAAAGTTGTTGCATCAACTTTGTTTCGGATTTCTGTTGCCCCATGTCCCTTCGCCGGAATTTCTTCTGTATAACTATCGCCGCAGCTGCAAGTATAGGTTCGGACACCTTTTTCTGTACAGGTTGCCTCTCTCGTCACAGTCGCAGTGTAGCTGTGCGTATGTGTTCCCAATCTCTCACAAACAAATCCAATCTTAACGTTATTGTTCATAATGTCTGTGTTAGCCTCGGAAACGTCATTCCATTTACCCTCCCAGGTGGACATAAAAATCATATAGTCTTCTTCATTGTAATTATCTGGTTGCCCTTCCTGCCAATTTGTATAGGAAAATTCTTCACCTGAAGACCACTGCCAAACTCCTTCTGTCACTCTGTCACTTCCGCCAATCCAATACCCATCAGAGGTTCCTTGCGCGGTTAAATCAAAGACGATTTCCTGTTCTTCGGCAGAAGTAATAGCAGCCAAATGCCCTCCCAGTGCTTCACAATAAGATTCTGCTCCGCTCCATGACCACGGATGTTCTTGAACATCATATAAATCGTAAACGTGTCCCTTATAATACGTTGTTGCCACGGGAGTCATTATTTCATTCATTCTGGCCCAAGGTACCTCTGCTTTTGCTTCATTACCGGCTGCATCATATGCATATATATGCGTTGCATATAAGCAATTAACTGTGTTATCAAAATCACTTGCATTTATTCTGCAGCTCGCAGTAGTTCCTGTAATAGTTCCATCGATCCATTTCACTGTCCATTTTCCGTCAATATAAGGTCCCGCTGGAAATTTTACCCGTGTGACACCCACATTATCAGTAACCGTGCATGTCACTGTATAACCAGTCACCGACATATCGCTTATTGTTATATTGCTGATAGACGGGCTTTGAGTATCCGTAGATTTTAACGTGGTAAAATACAAATAATCACTGTAATAATTTGTTCCATTAACAGCAGCATAATAGCGAACCATATAATTAGTCTCCGCCTTCAACGGTCCACCAATATAATCCAGAAGATTATACGCAAGATTTGCTCTTGTCCATCCTACATTTGTTTTCGTTTCAACTCGTTTTAAATCAGACGGATCCGTCCCATAATAAAAACCGAGCGATGATATATTTGCTCCTGTATCATTGCTAAACCATGCTCCCGTTTTTGCATTAGTGTCCGTAACATCAGAAACACTGTATGTGTCAAATGAAATCACCGAACTTCCACTTGTTGTAAAATGCCCAACTGAACTATGATATTCCACTCCATTATTTACTACGTAAAAAACATATGTATATGTTTGTCCCGGTGTCAATATACCATATGATTCAACTAAGTTATACTTCAATTCAAATCTGGTCCACGATACAGTCGTTCTATTCATCACTATTTTATTCTGATACGAATCTGATGTTCCAAGATAGTATCCCATTTCAGTAATTTCGCCTGTGTTACTGACCCAACTTGAAATAGTGGCATTCGTATTTGTGATGTTAGAAACACTTAGTGAGTCAAAGCTGGGGCCAGCTTCTCCCCCATATTGTGGCCAATAATTATCTCTTGCATATTGCCCTCTATAATCGCACTCATTTATGTATGTTTTTCCGTTTTTTATATATGTGCTATCATAATATACCGGAACTTCAAAGTTACGACACCAATAATATGCCGCATTGTAAACTCCTGTAGCATCATTACTTACATTTTTCAAATAGCTAAGAACACTTCCTTCTCTATAATAACCGAGTTCATATTTCAAAAAAGCTAATTGGCCGTTCACCGTAGACCAATCATCAGGTCGATAGTTTTTTAAATCCGTCCAGCGCGTATCATGCCATTGGCATAAACCATAGCTTGTTCCACTATCACCTCCTGCGTTTGGATCAAATCCAGATTCATTCTCAATATTAGCCAAAACTCCACACGCAGCAGCTACATTTAATCCCAGCGTATTTCTTAAGAATGAGTAAATCGTGGCTTGATTACTAGCTGAACTTGCCAGAAAAAGTTCTTCCTCATTCTCTATGATTTCATAGTAATTTTCGGATAATTCTTCTATTATTGATAAATCATCTCTACTATCATCAATAAAATCACCTTCTGTTTCCTCTATAAGCTCATCCCAAAGTTCATCCTCTTCTAAACTGAACTCTTCCTCATTATCCTCAGAAAAATCATCCTGAAGCACCTTAATTTCGCTTTCTGAAACCGCAGTACTCCCATTACTTTCAGAATCTTCTGCATCCTCCACTGCGGCTTCATCATCCATGAGCAATACTTCCGCTTCCGCAACTTCTTCCCCCATTGCCGGCGCCGCCTGTGAAAGAATCATGGCCATGCACAGCCCCAGGCTCAACCATCTTTTCCTCATTTCGTCGTTCCTCCTCTTTCCGCAATTATTATACATAGTGTTTCGTTTTTCAGACATTGTGAAACATCTGGTATAAAATAGAAATAAGAATCAAAAAAGGCACGAATCTTTACTTTTTCCAGTAAATTTCCATGCCTAATTTGGTGTACCACAAGGTCTACTTATTGAAACAAAATTTTTATCTTTTTCATCTCTCTTTACACACCTGTCTTTATATCTCCGATAAAAGGTGGTATGACTGATCCCCAAAATCTGCGCCGCCTGTCTGGTGGATATGCTTCCTTGTTCACACGCGTCGCAGACTGCGCCGAAGTCGTCCGGCAGCTGTGTCGGTTTTCGCCCCAACCGCTTTCCCTTAGCTTTCGCCGCCGCGATGCCCTCCGCCTGTCTCTGCCGTATGAAATCCCGCTCTGTCTGTGCCACATACGCCAGTATCTGGAGTACTAGATCCGCAATCAGTGTACCGGTGAGATCTCCCTGTTTGGAACGGGTGTCCAGAAGGGACATATCTAATACCAGAATGTCCGCGCCTATCGTTTTCGTGATGTATTTCCATTGCTCCAGTATCTCATCATAGTTTCGCCCAAGACGGTCGATACTCTTGATGATCAGCAAGTCCCCGGTCTTTAACCTCCGCAGAAGTCTTTTGTATTGCGGTCGCTCAAAATCTTTTCCCGACTGATAATCGCAGAAAATACAGTTCCTGGCAATGCCATACGGCTCCAACGCCGCTATCTGCCTGTCAATATTTTGCTCTTTTGTTGAAACTCGAATATACGCATATTGTTTCATTTTTTCTGTCCTCCTGTACCAGATGATACAGTAGACGTTACGATACACGATTATTTATTTCTATGGTTTTTGGCGGCATTCCCCCTTAAATTTCCCCTGATCCACAGGACGATACAACAACAACTTTTCTTTTATCATTTATTATATATGATTATATCTATTTTGCAAATATGTATTTTGCATCGTTTTGAAGATATCAAGTATTGATGATCGCAAAATAGCGGCCATATCTTTCGAGATATGACCGCTATCACGATGCGTTATTCGTCTTATGAATTTGAGGCAATCTTGTTGCATCTCCCTATTTCCTGCCATTAAGCGGCTTCGATGCTCTCCTCCTCCAGCCGCCCGATCAGCAGCTGATACATTCCCCTCATCACCTGCAAGCTTACTGCGGTGATATATCTGGCGTCTGTTTCTACGCCGGGGACCATTTTCAGGTACTCGGCGTGGCACTTTTCGATGTAGGAAAACAGTTCTGTCTCATCCGCAAATTCCCGGTGACTTAGCATCTCCCGATTTCTCTTTGCCCTCCCGCCGTGAATATAGTATCTTAAATAAAATTTCAGTTCATTTTCATAGTCACAGTGTTCCCGCAGGGTTCCGGTAAATGTAAAGTTGTGCGGGTAGGTGAAATAGTCTGCGATGTAATGGATCACCTCGCCCATCTTCCGCCAGTATGCCTGCCCCTCTTCCGCCGTCAGCTTTCCGGGCTGCGTCAGTTCGCAGATGGATTCTTTCAGCCATTCATAGGTCTCATCAAACTCATGCTTGCGCGTCAGAAAGGACGGCTTGCAGTCCGGCAGGACGCTGCCTACCAGAAATGCCTTTTTATGGAATTTTAATTCTTTACAGTCTAAGGAATCTACAATATATTTTCCAAGAGAAACATGCGATTTTTTTCTCATTCTCTCCTCCTGTTCCAAAAACACTATCGGGTACCATTGCAAAGGGATAGCCCTGCGCAAAATCACAGCCATTGTAACAGATATATTTCCTCAAATCAATGTAAATGAATTCCTTATTCCACATTCCAGCAAATATTTTCACTTCGCTTTCGGATCAGCACACCGGCCAGAAATTCCGCGAGCCGGGAGATCACAAACAAAACCGCTCCTACGCCTCTGCCCGTATAAGCGCCGATGACGGCTGCGTAAATAAGTCCCGCAAGCGCTGCCACTGATAGAATGATGGAAAAAGCTGTCTTTCTCGGGAGCGCACCTGCCGTTTTATCATAGATGTAGGAGCGCAGCCGGGGGCCGGCATGAAGCATCTGGATCAGCGCCCAGGCCGTCCGCACCATGACCACCAGACCGCCTGCGTAGGGAAGA
>CACYXH010000098.1 GCA_902778245.1 uncultured Lachnospiraceae bacterium
CCACTTTTTCATTCGCCCCGATTCTTAAGTTCAACTGGATTTTCAGGCTTTTTCTCATTCCCTCATGATATTCCGCCTTAAGTCAATGACATTGATTCACAGCCTCAGACATAAGCGTCGTAAGACGCGGCAGATGTGCGCAGCACGGATGGTCTGAGGTCTGTTGGCGGAGGAGCCGTGAATAGTAACCTTTTTGATCAGCGCTCTCCCAGTTTCAAATTTGGCACTGCATTAAGGCTCAGGTCAGAGCGGGCTCCTTTCTTATAATCATAATAAGCTGCTGCACCGATCATCGCGGCATTGTCCGTACACAATATGGGAGATGGATAGTAAAACTCCACTCCATTTTTCTCGCAGGCTGCTTTCATAGCGGCGCGAAGTGCCGAGTTGGAGGCCACCCCTCCCGCAATAGCCAGCTTTTGAAAACCAAACTCTTTTACCGCGCTCATAGCATGATCTACCAATACATCTGTAACCGCCTTCTGAAAAGAAGCCGCCACATCCGCAACTACAATCTCCTCGCCCTTCATATTGCATCCGTTAATATAATTCAGTACCGCTGATTTCAGACCGCTGAAGCTGAAATCATATTGGGAGTCCCCTACTTTTGCCCTGGGAAAAGCAATTGCATCCGGATCACCTTCTTTCGCCACCCGGTCGATCTTTGGGCCGCCCGGATATCCCAATCCTATAGCCCTGGCCACCTTGTCAAATGCCTCTCCGGCCGCATCATCTCTGGTCCGGCCCACGATCTCGTACTCGCCGTAATCTTTTACTACTACCAGATGCGTGTGTCCTCCAGACACCACCAAACAAGCAAAGGGCGGCTCTAAATTTTTGTTTTCAATATAGTTCGCAGAGATATGTCCCTCAATGTGGTGGACACCCACCAATGGAATGTTTTTCGCGTAGCTGATGGCTTTGGCCTCCGCCACGCCCACCAGAAGCGCTCCCACCAGTCCAGGACCATAGGTCACACCTATGGCGTCAATATCATCCAAGGTTACCTCGGCCTCACCTAATGCTTCTTCTATGACCTGATTAATTTTCTCAATATGCTTTCGGGATGCAATTTCCGGCACCACCCCACCATATAAAGTATGAAGCGCAATCTGGGAAGAAATGATGTTGGACAGCACCTCCCGGCCGTTCTTCACCACAGCTGCTGCCGTCTCATCGCAGGAGCTTTCAATTGCCAAAATTAATACATCTTTGTTCTGCTTGATTTCCTGTGCCAATTTTTGTCCCTCTTTCTTCCTCTCCCCATACATTGCGTTCCTGTATTATTCATCCTCAAAATCCAATTCCATCGTCTTTCTGTCTTTGCCCGGTTTGGCATTAGGGAAAATATCCGTCACCTGTTTCATATAATCTTCCGGTTTTACAAGAGACGGACTGTAGTGGGTCAGCCATAGTTCTTTTACCTGGGCGCGTTTCGCCATCTGAGCCGCTTCGCAGAACGTCATATGTTTATATTCCACAGCTTTCGCCTGTTTGTCCGGTTCCCCGTACATACCCTCGCAGATAAAAAGATCTGATTTTTTTGCGTTCTCTACAATCGATTCTGTCGGTCTTGTATCTGTAGTGTAAGTTACTTTCAATCCTTTTCTGTCCGGTCCCAGCACCATATCAGGCGTATAAGTTCTTCCGTCTTCTTCGAGAATTTCCCCCTTCTGAAGGCGATTCCAGAATTTCATCGGAATATTCTGCGCTTTTGCGCGTTCCACGTCAAATCTGCCGGTGCGGTCAAGTTCCAGCGTATATCCATAGCAAAGTACATTATGATTTACACGAAATGCTTTCAATCGGTAACCATTCAGAGCGAATTCCTGCTGTGCTCCCTGAATTTCCAGAAAACGCAGCTCAAATGGCAGCTCAGGCGCGATCACCCGCAGCGCGTTCACCACACGCTCCAGCCCTTTGGGTCCTATCAGTGTCAACGGTTCCCTGCGATCTGCATTTCCCATAGTTAAAAGCAGCCCCGGCAGTCCACTGATATGATCTCCGTGAAAATGTGTAAAACAGATCACATCAATCGGCTTAAAACTCCAGCCTTTTTGCTTTAATGCGATCTGTGTTCCCTCGCCGCAGTCGATCAGAAGACTGCTTCCATTGTATCTTACCATCAACGAGGTAAGCCAGCGATAAGGAAGCGGCATCATTCCTCCGCTTCCTAGTAAACATACATCCAACATTTTGATTGCCTCTTATTTCTTTTCAATTTTTAAAGATATTCCGTCTGTTTTTTTACCGATGGCGGAATTTTAAACTGTGCGGTCAGACAGTCATAACACTGTTCGCAAAGATCAAAAGAATGGATCTCTCCATCCTTCTCGGAAAAGTATCCCCAGGTTTGTTCCACAGCCAGTACCCCTTCCCTTGCCTGGTTCTTCTCCATTCTTATCTCTCTTCCGCACATATTGCAGAATAAACTGTATTTTCTCATGGCAAATCCCCCCTGTGTACCGTATTTTTCTTGTATTCCTTTGTAAAGAAACATACGCGTGCCAACCCTCTGACTTTTTCGTTGAAATACGCAAAAGCCAGATCACATTATAGCCGATTGCTCTCCGGATGCCTAGTGGAAATGCCTGTTAATCACTTCGTCCACATAATAACCGCGTCTTCCGTTGGTCTGGAATAAAAGTTCTTCCGCACTCCAACGGACACAAATCCCAGCGTCTCATACAGATGAATCGCTGCCTGGTTGCTTTTTCTCACTTCCAGCGTAAACCTATCTATTCCCTGATTTTTCCCTTCCCGCATCAGGACGGTCAGCATTTTTCGGGCAATACCCTGATTTCTGCAGAAAGTATCCACCGCTACATTGGTAATATCTGCTTCCTCAAAAGAACGCAGAAGACCGCAGTAACCCACCACGTTCTTTTCAAGAACAGCCACAAAGTAAAGAGTATCTTTGGAAGCCAAGGATACGGCAAACCCCTCCCGGCTCCAGGGCTCGCTGAAAATGTGTTTCTCCAGTTTGGCCACCTGTTCCAGATCTTCCGGACACATCTCGCGGACAATAATTTTTTCCCGCCTTGCAGCTGTATTTGCTGATGTTTGATTTTCTGTCATAGATTATTCTTCGCCCGCTCCCGTTCTGCCTGAGATACTCTTAAATAATCCGGCTGATGCTCAGCGGCAGTCTCTGTTCTGCCCTGTTTGATATAGTGTAAAGCGCATACCCCCACGGCGGAAGCACGCTGCTGATTCAGATGTACCGGAGCCAGTTCATAGGATACTTTCAGCAATTCCGCCAGCTGTTCCCGATAAATGTTCACTCCATCTCCCAGCAAAATTATTTCCCTTCCAAGAACATTTAACCTGTCTGCGATTTCTTCCACCGACACTGCCATCTGTTTCTCCAGAACCCGAAGTTCCCCATCTTGGAATTCATAGATTCCCGTATACACCTGATTGCGTCTGGCATCCATCATGGGGCAGATAATTTTCTCTGTACCAAAGAGATTATACGCCAGCCCTTCCAACGTTGGGACGTGTACCAGAGGTTTTTTCAACGCCAATCCAAGGCCCTTCGCCGTGGCCGATCCAATCCTTAGTCCAGTAAAAGAGCCGGGACCTCCGGCCACAGCAATGGCGTCCACCGTTTCCAGATCTAGTTCCACCATCTGTGCAATCTCCTGAAGCATCGGAAGCAGAGTTTGGGAATGTGTTTTCTTATAATTCACCGTGTATTCTGCCAGCAGACGCTCATCCTCCAGGATGGCCACAGACGCTACCATCCCGGAACTGTCCAAAGATAATATTTTCATGCTCATCTCTCCGTCACCGTGATCCGGCGGTAATCAAACCCCTTCGCCAGATCCTTTTCCATCAATATCTCAGTAAAATGCTCCGGCAATATATCTTCAATCAGATTTGCCCACTCGATCAGGCAGATGCCCTGCCCATAAAAACAGTCCTCATACCCGATCTCCTCCATCTCTTCTACGTCACCGATGCGGTACACATCAAAATGATACAGAGGCAAGCGTCCTTCCTCATAAATCTGGACAATGGTAAATGTCGGGCTGCTGACCGGTTCCATAATACCAAGCCCCGCAGCCATTCCCTGCGTCAATACTGTTTTCCCGACTCCCAGGTCTCCCACCAGAGTATAGACATCCCCAGCTTTCGCCTGCTGCCCCAGCGTCCGCCCCAGTTCATATGTTTCCTGCCTCGAATGACTCTCTATCACCATGCAGATTTCATTTCCTCTCTGTAATTTCAACCATACACACTATGTTTCTAAAAACCCGAACGGATCCGCGCCCTCCTGTAGAAAATGCATCAGCATATAGGCGCACATGACCGCCACCCTCTCTTCTCTCAGGATTCTCCGTATCTCTGCCCGGTCTGCCAGAACCACATCCAGATCCTCAGTATCTTCCAGGCCGTCCCTGCTCACAGTGCCTGTTGCCTCGCCAAATACCATGGAACAGCACTCGTCCGTCATCCCGATCGTAGTATAAAATGGCTTTTCATACATTTCGTCCACGTTTCTCGGGGTAAAAGCAAGGCCGGTCTCTTCTTTCATCTCACGCACAGCCGCTTTGCGGAAATCTTCTCCCGGCTCCACCAGTCCTGCCGGAAATTCATAGATATAGTCTCCCAGCGTATAGCGATATTGCCGCACCAGAACGACCCTGTCCCGTTTTTCTCCGTAAAGGCTATAGATCGTCACGCCATCCGGACGGTCCGGCCTTTCCAGCGTGTTCATTTTTAGATCCTCCGGTTTTTTTGCCCTGGAAGCCATATAATAGGAAAATGCATTTCCTTTCCTGTCCTCAACCTCCATCTCATAATAATTCAGATAGGGCGTGTTCGTTTTCTGGTGAAGTTTTCGCAGCCTGCTCATAACATTCCTCCAAACATACCGCGCAGAAAGACACTGATGCGCTTATATAATAACATAGTCAGCGCAGAAACCAAAGCACCTTTTAACAAATTTAGTGGCAACACCGAAAATACCACTAAAGTAGTGATGCTGTCAATCCTTCCGTTGATGGCTGTTCCCATTCCCACAATTGCTTCCAGCGGTATGCCATAGAGCGTTGAAAAAGCCGGAAGCAGATAAACCGCATTAAACACCGCTCCAAACACCGCCATGATCACTGTACCTGCCGTCAAAGAGATCACCGCGTTTTTCTTTGTTTTTTTCAGGTGATAGATAACAGAAGCCGGCACTACCAGCGCGCAGCCAACCGCAAAGTTAGCAAAGTCTCCCACAAACGCTGTGCTGGTTCCCTTCAGCACCAGTTTCAACAATATTTTAACTAATTCAATGATTACAGTTCCCACCGGCCCCACAAGCAGTCCCCCGATCATCACCGGAAGCTCGCCAAAATCCAATTTGTAGAATTCCGGTGCCAGAAAAATGAGTGGAAATTCAAACAGCATCAAAATAGCCGCCAATGCGCCCAGCATACCGCAAATTGTAATATACTTCGTTCTGCTCACCCGTACCACCGAGTTTTTCAGTATAGTCTTCTCCGATATCCTTGCCACTGCAATAATTACTGCCGCCACCAGAATGCAGACCAGGACAAATTGCAGGTTGTCCTTTACCTGTGCGAATAAGTTGCCAATGTTCATGCCCTTTCTCCTTTTCTCTTAAATAATTAGTATCAAGCAAGAAAAGTTCTATTTAGCAAAAAAGTACCCTGAAAATTAATTTCAGGGCAAACATACAAACTACATATGTCATTCTTCTTCCATCCAGACTATACTGTTGGTTTCGGAATTCCCGCTGCTGCACGAACAGCCAGGTCACCGGATCAACCGCTTTCGCGGGTCGCGGACTTTACCGCCAGTGAGGAATTGCACCTCGCCCTGAAGAACTTTTCTTATGAAGTTTTATATCACAACTGGAAACACTACGCAAGTATTTTTTATATTGATTCCTAAATTGAACGGAACCCTTTTCCCACAATCTCGCTGCTGCTGACGATCGTCACAAATGCATGCGGATCATTTTTCTGCAGATAGCGGCGAAGACGCACAGCCTCACTGCGGGTCAGCACGGTCATCACCAGTGTTTTTCTATCATGCGTGTAAGCACCGAACACCGACTGCTCCGTGGCTGACCGATTTAATTCACGAATAATATACTCCTGTACCTGAGACGGAAATTCCGTAACAATTGTGCAGATTTTGCTGAGATTAAAGCTCTCAATCACGCTGTCTACTACCGTGCATTTGAAAATCATACCCAAAATACAATACAGCCCTGTCCTGGCTCCATACAGGTAAGCTGCGATCAATACGATTCCTATGTCACTTAGCATGAGTGATTTGCCAATCTCCAGATTCGTATATTTGTGTAAGATCATGGCTACAATATCGGTGCCGCCGGTAGAAGCCCCTACGTTAAACACAATGGCACTTCCGATGGCGGGCAGCAGCACAGCAAAACAAAGTTCCAGAAACACATCCGTGGTCAGCGGCGCTTTCAGCGGAAATAAGATCTCACACACACTCACATAAAGCGAGAGTGCCAGGGAAGAATAAACTGTCCATTCCATAGAACGAAGTCCAAGAAAAATGCCGCCTAGAACAACCAGGATTATATTCACCAGCCACATAAACACACTCACGTTCCACCTGGGGAACAGTGTGGACAGGATAATGGATATCCCGGAGGTGCCGCCGAAAGCAAAATGATTCGGCGTTTTAAACAAAGCAATACCAAGGGCGGTCAAAAACAGCCCACTGTTGAGCAGGACAAAAAACTTCAAATGTTCAAGAGTAAATATCTCTTTTAAATGTTGTCTGCTAACCTGCATTTTATGTACCTTGCCGCAGGCATGGTGCCCATCGGTGACGTGCCTGCCGCTTCACCGATGAAAGTTTGAAAACGCACTTTCAAACTTTCCTTTCAAATGGATTAAAGCTTTAGATGTTTGCGAAACACCAGAACCCGCATAAATACAGGATTCTTTTTGTTACAAAATGAAACATCTCCTCACTGGTTTATGGTAAAATAGAGTTGTT
>CACYXH010000099.1 GCA_902778245.1 uncultured Lachnospiraceae bacterium
TGATTTTTGTGTTTGCGATCTGTATTTTCGGAATTGTATCCGGCGCCGGGATTTTTGGCGCGCAGTATTATGGCAACCAGAATCAGGAGGGTTTTCGGAATACGTTTCGGTTTAAACTGATCTACGGAACGTTGGCAACCGTGGCGGGCATCCTGATATTTTGGTTTTTCGGAGAATATCTGATCAGTCTATTTCTCCATGCGGGGAGCAATGCCGGGAATCTGGAAAAGACGCTTGCGTACGGAAAGCAATATCTGAGGATTATGCTCATAGGTCTGATCCCATTTTCCATTTCTCAATCTTATGCCAGCAGCCTGAGAGAGATGGGCAAGACGGTTCTGCCGATGGCTGGCGGTATCGTAGCTATCTTTGTCAATTTGTCGTTAAATTATGTGCTTATCTTCGGTAAATTCGGTGCTCCGGCACTGGGCGTGGCAGGAGCGGCCATTGCCACGGTATCTTCCCGCTTTGCGGAAACGCTGATCGTAGTCCTGACTGTGGGAAGGCATGTTTCGGATTATCCCTTTGCACAGGGGGCATGGCAGACCATGCGCGTCCCTGGAAATTTACAAAAAAAGATATGGTTAAAGGGTTCTCCGCTGATGATCAACGAAGCAATGTGGGCTGCAGGTATGGCAGTTCTGAATCAGAGTTATTCTACCAGAGGCCTGGCCGTGATCGCGGGAATCAATATCAGTTCTACGCTCTCCAATGTCTTTAATGTACTGTACCTTTCCATGGGAAGCGCGGTGTCCATCATCATTGGGCAGCTTTTAGGGGCCCGGAAGATGGAGGAAGCGAAAGAGACGGACACGAAGCTGATTGCTTCAGCAGTAATGGGATGTGTGGTTTTGGGTATCGTTATGGCGACCGTAGCTCCGTATTTCCCGAACATTTATAACACAACGGATGAAGTTCGCTCCCTGGCTACCGGCTTTATTACAATTTTGGCGATTTTTATGCCGGCCCAGGCATTCATGAATACCTGTTATTTTACGCTGCGTTCGGGAGGAAGAACCATCATTACACTGTTGTTTGACAGTGTATTTATCTGGGCAGTCAGCATTCCCCTGGCCAGGGTACTCACAGGATTTACTGTTTTGCCTATTCTGTGGATATTCTTTTTTTGCCAGTCGGTAGAACTGCTGAAATGCGTGCTTGGTGTGGTTTTGTTAAAAAAGGGAGTCTGGATACAAAATATTGTGTCCTAGGAAGGCAGATAGTTATTTTTTTGTTGACAACTTCCTCCAAATGGTATACTATCTATGTAATTAATAACACATAAAACCTATAGAACTACTAGGTTAACGGAGGAGGAGACATATGAAAAAGAGATTACTTGCAACGACAGCTGCTCTGGGACTGACACTTGGACTGGCAGGCAATGTATTTGCCGCTGACCTAGATACAGAGAATCCGATCAAGATTGGCTATGTGGGTGCACTTTCTGGTGATACGGCACTTTGGGGCCAGGCGGGGCTGAACGGTATGGAACTGACCGCCAGCCAGCTGAATGAAGAGGGCGGTATCTTGGGCAGAGAGGTTCAGATCATTGGTCTGGACGGCAAGGGCGTGGCGGATGATTCCGTGGCGGCTTACAAGAGACTGGTAGAGGAAGAAGGTGTGGTAGCCGTTGTGGGAACCAACTTCTCCAGCTGTAATATTCCCATCGCAGCAGTTGCAGATGAGCTTAAAGTACCGGTGATCGCTACTGCGGCTTCCAACGAGCTGGTTACGGTGGCTGAGGACGGAACCCTTCATCCATATTCATTCCGCCTTTGCTTTATCGATTCCTACATGGGCTATCTGGCAGGATCTTATGCATATAACGAGCTGGGGCTGAAGACGTGTGCAGTGATCGAGGATATTACCGACAGCTACAGCACCAGCGTTGGTGACTTCATGGTGGAGACCTTCACTTCCCTGGGCGGTGAGCTGGTTGCTTCCGAGGAAGCGCAGAACGGTGATAATGACTTCCGCGCACAGCTGACCAAGATTGCAGCGGCTCAGCCGGATGTTCTGTTCGTTCCGTGGAACTATGAGAATGTAGCGCTGATCGGACAGCAGGCGAGAGAACTCGGAATTGAGGCGATTCTGTTCGGAGCAGACGGCTGGGATACCACCGAACTGATTGAGCTTTCCCACGGTGCGCTGGAAGGCAGCTACTACGTATCCAGACCGGGCTTCAATCTTCCAGAGGCTGCAGCTTACGGTGTGATCTACGGCGATACCTACAATGTTGCCCTGGAAACTGAGTGCCTGTACGGAAATGATGGCGTACTTTGGATCAAGCAGGCAATCGAGGCAGCGGGAAGTGACGATCCGACGGCGATCCGCGATCAACTGGAGGCGACCGAGAGCTTTGACGGTCTTCTGGGCCACATGAGCATCAATCCGGAAAACCACAATCCGAGCCGTGATGCGGCAATCTTCCGCGTGGATGCGGATGAGGTTACCTACGTAGGTATTTATGATCCGGGTGCAGTAGAGTAGATTTTGAGAGACAGTATGGGTAATTGCGTTTCTACAGCTCATAAATGGGGGAATTGCGGCCGGACGGCAGTGATTCCTCCGTTTCGCATGAAATAAGGCTTTGCAAATATTCATTTTAAAGAATTTTTGAAAAAAGGGATACCTATTTTACAAGGAGATACAACATGAAGATATTGATACAGCAGATGATCACCGGTATTTCCATAGGCAGCGTCTATGCGCTTATTGCTTCCGGATACGCACTGGTCTACAGCCTGCTTGATTTTTCTAACTGGGCACATGGGGAAGTGTGCATGCTGGGGGCTTACTGCTGCTTTATGGCGACGATGGTGCCTAAAATCCCGTTTGCCCTGTCCTGCGTGATCGGGATAGGAGGAGCAGCCCTCATCAGCCTGCTGAATGAGAAGATCGCGTACCGCAGGATCCGGAACAATGGATCCCCCAATATGTTTCTGATGATTGCAGCTATGGGCCTTTCTACGACTTACCAGAATCTGGCCAACGTGATCTGGGGCTCCAAGTTTAAGCAGCTGCCAAAGATTTTCAGTGTTATGACGCTCAATCTGAATGGAATCTTTATCGGGACCACAGACATGTTATGTCTGGGAGTGGCATTGGTGGTGCTGATAGCTCTTTTGCTGATTATTAATAAGACAAAGTTCGGGCTCCATGTTCAGGCGGTGGCGTGCTCCGGCAGGACTGCCAGGATCCTGGGCGTACGGATCGACCGGATCATTGCGCTGGTTTTCATGTTGGCGGGGGCTCTGGCAGGATTGGCCGGTATCATGTACGGAATGAAGTATAACGTGTATCCAACCATGGGAAATGTGGGACTGAAGGCGTTCATCGCCTCTGTTATCGGTGGCCTTGGCAGTGTTCCCGGGGCAATCATGGGAGCGATTCTGCTTGGCTTTATTGAGACAGTAGTATCCGGTTACATCAGCTCTGGTTTGCGTGACCTGATTTCTTTCTCCCTGTTGATTCTGATCCTTCTTGTGCGTCCCTCCGGTTTATTCGGCGTGGATGTGCAGGAGAAAGCGTAAGGAGGGATGGTATGTGGAATTCATTTTATGACGGCGTGGTCGTTATCGTCTGCGTGAATCTGATCGCGGTGCTGGGAATGTCCGTGCTGACTGGTTTTACCAGGTTGTTCTCCTTTGGAAACGCGGGTTTTATGTCCATCGGCGCCTACACGGCGGCCATCTGCAGCGTGCAGTTTCATCTTCCCTTTGTCTGCTCCATTACCGTGGGAGCGGCAGTGGCGGGGGTGATGGCGTTCCTTTTGGGGAGTTTGACCATCCGTCTTCGAGGCGATTATTTCCTGATTAGCTGCCTTGGCTTTGGCGAGTGTGTGCGCGTGTTGTTTAACTATACGAGAAATCTCACCGGAGGCGCAAATGGTTACTCCGGTATTCCATACAGGACTACCGGTATTGTGGCGCTGATGTGTGCCATTTTTGCGTTTGTGATCGCCTGGAACTTTATCCATTCCAGATATGGGCAGGCATTTTCCGCGATCCGTGAGAATGAGGTGGCAGCGGCTGCCAATGGTATCAATGTAGTGCGCTATAAAAAACTGTCTTTCGTCTTCAGCGCGATCTACGCGGGCTGGGCGGGCGGACTTTACGCCCACTATTTGCAGTACATCACACCGGGACTGTTCAACATCGGAAAGAGCAGTGAGTTGGTGATCACAACGGTTCTGGGCGGACTGGGCAGCCTGACCGGAAGTGTGCTGGGTACCCTGATCGTGCAGCTGCTGCCGGAGATTTTCCGCAGCCTGTCGGAATACCGAATGCTGTTTTACGGAATTGCGGTGGTACTGGTGATTCTGCTGCGTCCTGCAGGTCTGCTGGGATATAAAGAATTCAGCCTGACCGGGATCATCCGCCGGATTACGGCAAAGAGGAAAGTACAGAATTCAGAAGGAGGTTCAAAATCATGAGTGAAGACAGACAAGAACCGATTCTGGAAATGAAAAATGTGGAAAAACATTTTGGCGGTGTGCGGGCAATCGACGAATTTGATCTTAAAGTCATGCCCCGCTCGATCTATGGCCTGATTGGGCCGAACGGTGCTGGAAAGACGACGATCTTTAACACGATCACGGGTATTTACACTGCGGATAACGGACAGATCTTCTTTCAGGGAAAAGATATCACCAGGATCAGACCCCATGAGGCGGCGGAACTTGGGATAGCCAGAACTTTCCAGAATATCCGTCTGTTCGGAAACCTATCCGTGAAGATGAACGTGATCATCGCTTGCAATATGCATGCAAAATATGGTATTGTGGATGCGTTATTGAGATTGCCCAGATATCGTCAGGTGTCAAAAGAGACCGAGGAGCGGGCAATGCAGTTCCTGGAGATTGTGGGATTGACGGACAAGGCTGATGATCTGGCCAGTTCGCTTCCCTACGGACATCAGAGAAAGCTGGAGATCGCCCGGGCGATGGCAACGGAACCGAAACTTTTATTGCTGGATGAGCCGGCGGCGGGCATGAATGCGGATGAGTCGCTGGAACTGGTGGAATTTGTCAAACGTCTGCATGATACCTATCCCATCACCATCCTGATGATCGAACACCACATGGATGTGGTGACTAATCTGTGCGGGCAGTGTACCGTGTTGGATTTCGGAAAGACGTTGGCACAGGGAACCGTGGAGGAAGTGAAGCATAATGATGCCGTGATCGCGGCCTATCTGGGAGGTGAGTTGTGATGGCAGATACGATTCTAATAGTAGAACACCTTTCGGCGGCATATGGCGGTATCCGGGCCATCGATGATATTTCTTTCAGTGTGGGACGGGGCGAAATCGTGGCGATGCTTGGGGCTAACGGCGCTGGTAAGTCCACCTTGCTGAAATGTCTGTCCGGGGAGCATAAGCGCTCCGGAGGGGAGATTACTTTTGACGGAGAGGCATTGCCTGCGAAGTCATACAGCATTGTAGAGAAAGGCATGGTGGTGGTGCCGGAAGGCAGACAGATTTTTTATAAGCTGACTGTTTATGAGAATCTGCAGATCGGTTGCTGTCAACGCAAAGATGCGGACGGAATCCGGCGGGATCTGGAGATGGTGTATGAGATGTTCCCGCGCCTGAAAGAACGAGAACGACAGTATGGCGGACTCCTTTCCGGCGGGGAACAGCAGATGCTGGCCATAGCACGGGGACTGATGGCGAGACCGAAGCTGTTGATGCTGGATGAGCCGAGCCTTGGCCTGGCGCCCATTATCGTGAACCAGATCATGGAGAAATTAAAGCAGATCGCCAGGCAGGGAACAACGATCCTGCTGATCGAACAGAATGCGAAGAAAGCACTGCAGATCTGTGATCGGGCCTACGTCATGAATGTGGGACATATCGTGATGGAAGGAACCGGAGAGAAATTGCTGGCGGATGAACAGTTGATGCAGGCGTATCTTGGATAATGACCAAGCACAAAAAATGGATAGAAACAGAGTCGATTGAACAGGAAAATAGTATTTGTCACACTCTGGGGAGGCGGGATATGAGAGCAGCCGTATGGCATGGATACAAGGATTTGCGGATAGAGGAAGTACCACAGCCGGTTCCGGGACCAAATCAGGTGAAGATCAAAGTTGATTGGGCCGGAATCTGCGGAACCGACCGACATGAGTACGAGGGGCCCAATTTTATTCCGGTGAAGAAGCCGCATCGGCTTACCGGGCGTGTGGCCCCGCTGATCATCGGACATGAATTTTCCGGTGAGATTGTGGAACTTGGGTCGGAGGTGACTGGATGGAAGGTTGGTGACCGGGTCACAGCTAACGGCAGTCTGACCTGCGGAAACTGCCAGGCGTGCAGAAGCGGTCGCTACAATATTTGCCAGAAACTTGGATTTCTGGGGGTAGGAGATGATGGTGCTTTTGCGGATTATGTGGTGGTGGAAGCGACCAAATTGTTTGAGATACCGGAAGGTGTTTCACAGAGGGAAGCAGCGGTTGCCGAACCCCTCGCCTGTGGAATCCACGCGACCAATTTGCTGGGGGACATCCGGGGCGCAGATGTAGTGGTGATTGGACCGGGTATCATCGGACTTTCCGCCTTTTTCGGGGCGAAATATGCCGGGGCCGGAAGGATTTTGGTGTCCGGGATAGGTGACTACCGGAAAGAACTGGTGGAAAAGTACGGGGGGACTTACATCGATTCCTCGAAAACGGATCTTGAGGAATACGTGAAAGAGTGGTCCAACGGGAATCTGGCGGATGTGGTCTATGAGTGTATTGGGGCTGAGACGACGCTGGATCAGGCGATTCGCATCAGCAAACCCGGTGCAAAGCTCATGGTCATGGGCGTGTTTGGGCAACCGCCCTGGAGTATATCCAAACCGGAAAGATCAACGCGGATGAGCTGATTACCAAAGAGGTGACGCTGGATACACTGGTGGCGGATGGGTTTGAGTATCTGATAGAACATGGACCGGAACAGATCAAGGTGCTGATACGTATTTCCGGTGAGAATTCAAGATGATCAGCGTTTCCTTAACAATACGAAAAATTATTCTTATCTGACCACCGGCGTGCTGCACACCATCGAGCATTTATTTGCAGCCCTTGCCTGTAACAGCCAGTACAAAGACGGCGTTATCTATGTGGGACCCATGGGATGCCGCACCGGTTTTCATTTTCTGACCCGTGGCCTTACCGATGCAGAAGTGCTGTAAACGCTGATGCCCCAGGATATGAGGTATACATATTATCTGGAGTGATTTTTGTAAAGTATAAACTTTCATCGCTCTTATCAGCTTGATAAGAGCGATCCTTTTAAAAGGGGTGTCGGAAGAAAAGTAAAAAAGTGATTGACAAATAAGATTAGGTATAGTATTATGTTATTTGTTCGTGAGAACAACAAATGATATGCGCGAGTGGCTCAGTGGTGGAGTATCGCCTTGCCAAGGCGAGGGTCGCGGGTTCGAATCCCGTCTCGCGCTTTCCGTGAGATATTTTATCGAGATACGGAGCAAATAGTAAATTAAATATCGTGTGCGCGAGTGGCTCAGTGGTGGAGTATCGCCTTGCCAAGGCGAGGGTCGCGGGTTCGAATCCCGTCTCGCGCTTAAATAGAAAGTCTTGTAAGAAGAGGCTTTCTTTTTTTGCGCGAACGGCCAGCTGTCACCGTGCTTCCATTAAGTTTTTGTAGGAATTCAACCCCCCGGGGGGCTTGCGGGGCGGCCAGGCGAATGCTATGATAATGAAAAGAAAATTTTGAGTAATATTGGGGGATGATACTATGCATATGGCAGATGCTTTGGTTACTCCGGCGGTAGCCGGAACCATGTATGCCTGTTCCGCTGCAGCAGCAGGATATTCGATTTATAAGGTGCGGAAAGAAAATGACCCGAGGAAGATTCCACTGATGGGCGTGATGGGCGCATTTGTGTTTGCAGCGCAGATGATTAACTTTACGATACCCGGAACCGGATCTTCCGGTCATCTGTGCGGCGGTATGATGCTCTCCGCTCTGTTGGGACCTTATGCGGGTTTTCTGACTATGATCGGCGTACTGCTGATCCAGTGCCTGTTTTTTGCGGACGGGGGACTGTTGGCATTGGGATGTAATGTATGGAATATGGCATTCTATGGCTGTTTTCTCGGATCGCTTCTTATCTGGAAACCCATGATGTCCGCAGGAACAAACAAGAAGAGGATTACCATCGCATCCATACTTGGATGTGTGGTCACTCTGCAGCTGGGAGCGCTGTCTGTATCTCTGGAAACCCTGGTCTCCGGGATCACCGAACTTCCTTTTGGAGTATTTGTGGCCACGATGCAGCCTATTCACCTGGCCATCGGGCTGGTGGAAGGCGTCATTACTGCAGTGGTATTGTGTTTTGTTCATGAGGCAAGGCCGGAACTGCTCTGGGGTGCAAAAGGGAAAGAAGAAGGCAGATTTAGTCTGAAGAAAACCCTCGGCATTCTGGCAGGGGCGGCGGCCGTGATCGGCGGTGTATTGTCCCTGTTTGCGTCTGCGTTTCCGGATGGGCTGGAGTGGTCTATGGAAAAGGTTGCGGGAACCACGGAATTGGCAACCGCGGGTGGCGTCTACGATACTTTTGCCAATATCCAGGAGGCAACTTCCTTCCTGCCGGATTATGCCCTGAAGGGATCGGAGAGCGCCATCGGTACCACGATTTCCGGGATTGTCGGCGCTGCTATTGTTCTGCTGGTATGCGTTGGATGCTGCCATTTGTTCCGGTTTTTTAAAAATCAGAAATGTATAAATTAATGTAACGGAGTGCGACTATGAATAAAATCGATGGCGCGATCTCACAATTTCAGTCGATGGACAGCATGGCGAAAGAAGATCGGTGGATGAATCAGATTCATCCATCGATTAAGCTGTTTTTAACCGTATTATTTATCGGATTGACGGTGTCATTCCCAAAGTACAATCTGACCGGTCTTTTCGGAATGATCCTTTATCCATTTGTATTGTTCCAGATTGGAGAATTGTCTTTTCGGGAAAGCCTCTATCGTCTGCGGGTTGTGCTGCCCATTGTTTGTATCGTAGGTATTGCCAATCCGTTTTTTGACCGGGCGGTAGTGACGCGGATCGGAGAAATTGGCGTTACGGGCGGCGTTCTTTCTATGCTTACGCTTATGCTGAAGGCGGTGCTTTCGGTGTTGGCTTCTTATCTGCTGATCGTGACAACCTCTATTGAAAAGATCTGCTATGCGCTGCAGCAGGCTCATTTCCCCCAAATACTAGTGACAGAGGTTCTGCTGATCTATCGTTATATTTCCGTATTATTGGCAGAGACAAGACGTGTGACCCAGGCTTACCACCTGCGTGCACCCGGACAGAAGGGAATTGCTATTGGGGCCTGGGGACCGCTGGTGGGACAGATGCTCCTTCGCAGCATGGATCGGGCAGAACGATTGTATCAGAGCATGTGCCTGCGTGGATTTGACGGTACGTTCCATTTAAAAGAAAAGAGCCACGTCCGAAGGACGGATATTCTCTACCTGCTGATCTGGACTGCTTTGCTGTTGATACTGCGGTTGTTTCCTGTGCTGGAATGGGTGGGAAGATGGTTTGTGAGATAGAAATAGATACAGAGTTGGAAGAGAGGAAAATAAGCCAGTGACAGAAATTGAGGTTAAGAATATCTCGTTCTCGTATGAACAGAAAATACCAGTGCTGGAAAACATTGCCTTTTGCGCAGGAACAGGTGAGGCCATCGGATTGATTGGCGCAAATGGTGCGGGGAAATCCACACTCCTGAAACTTCTGGTTGGTCTTGACCTGGGATATACGGGGGAGATACGGGTAGGCGATGTGGTGCTGGGAAAAAAAACTCTGGCAGCAGTGAGGAAAAAGATCGGTTATGTCTTTCAGGATTCCGACAGTCAGATGTTTATGACTACGGTGGAAGAAGATATCGCTTTTGCGCCCCGCAATTATGGGTTGTCGAGAGAAGAGACGGCTTTGAGGGTGGAGCGGGCTCTGGAGCAAGTACATATCAAAGCGCTGCGGGATAAGTCGATCTATAAACTGTCCGGGGGAGAAAAAAAACTGGCCAGCATAGCCACCGTACTCTCCATGGATCCAGATATAATTCTCATGGATGAGCCGTCGGTTGCCCTGGATCCAAAGAACCGCCGTAACCTGATAAGGGTCATCAATGAACTGAAGGGGATCAAGATCATAGCCAGCCATGACCTGGATTTTATCTGGGATACCTGTGAACGGACAATTCTTATCCATAATGGGAGGATTGTTTGTGACGGAGATACGGAGATGATCTTAAGAGATAAGGAATTGCTGGAGGCGAACGGGTTGGAGCTGCCATTGTCGCTGTATATCAGAAGGTAGAGGAAGATGTACTGACACATTGTGTCATTAAAATGACCCTGACAATCTGTCAGGTGTCGCGAAACTTTGTTTTCTTAAAGAAAAAAGTCGGTAAATATGCTGGTTACACCGGGTCTGGCATAAGGTTACCCCTAGATAATTATAGTGCTAAAGCCCAAAGACGGGGATATGGAACTTTTAGTTTATTTCAGTGAGGGGGAATAATCTGATAAAACAAATAATAATTAAAGTACATACTTCTCACAAGGAGATTTGAGTGTTAAAATATAATTATCTTAATTAGGACAGAAAGGGGTGTTGTTATGAATTTTATGGATCTGGCAAAGGAACGGTACTCTGTTCGGAAATTTACGGATAAGAAAGTGGAGCAGGAAAAACTGGATCTGATCCTGGAGGCTGGCAGGATAGCGCCTACCGGTGCAAACAATCAGCCTCAGAAAATTTATGTGCTGCAGAGCAAAGAAGCGCTTGATAAGATCAATGAAAATTGCAAATGTATTTTTGGCGCGCAGACAGTTCTGATGATCACCAATGATCGTGACAGGGAATGGAAGAATCCGCTGGAGCCGGGCGTTGCTGCGGGGGTGGAGGATGTTTCCATTGTTGCTGCTCATATGATGCTGGAAGCATGGGAGTTGGGGATCGGTTCCTGCTGGGTAAACTTTTTCTCCCCCAGCGCAGTTAAGAAAGCATTTGATCTTCCGAAGAATGAGGAAGTTGTGCTGCTTCTTCCCATCGGTTATACGGACAAGCTGAGCCGTCCATCGGCTATGCACAAAAAGAGCCGGGAAATGGAAGATATGGTGACGGTGCTGTGATCTGATCTTCCGTAACGGAAACGGGGCTGTCGTACTAAAAAAATGTTTAGTGCGGCAGCCTCGTTGCTGTAGCTAAAGTATAAATAAATTTTGAAGATTCTCTATTCAATTTATCTTTTAGAGCATGTATAATGAAAGAAAATGAGACGGATAGAACAGGAAGTAGGATCCTGTTGTAAATTAATTATCATGGAGGATTGGCATGAGACAATACTTGAAGCCCCATACAGTGAAACTGATGCAGGAGAACTACTGCTCGGAACTGGACTATCAGATGGAGAGCGGTTATGTGCATTTTCTGGAGGCGCCTGATGATTGGAAGGGAAAGAAGGTGCTGCTGAATTTTGGGGCCGTCGCTCATGAAACGGAGGTTTTCTGTAACGGACAGCTGGCGGCGAGCCATCATTGCGGTTACACGGCTTTTACGGCGGATATCAGCGAGCTGCTTCATTATGGAGAAGACAATGTGATCGCGGTGCGGGTGGACAGCCGGGAAAGCCTGAATGTACCTCCTTTTGGACTGGTGATCGATTATATGACCTTTGGCGGTATCTACCGCAGTGTATCGATGGAAGTAAAAGAGCCATCAAGACTTACCGATCTGTTTGTTTATGGAGACAGAGACGGCGTTGCGCATGTGCAGCTGGAGGGCGAGCAGACGGAAGACTGCGAGATAGAAGTCGCCGCCCCAATTTATATCGCATCACGGTTTGGCTTATTCGTAATGGAGCCAGGATAGATGAGATCAGCACGCGTTTTGGATTCCGGGAAGTACAGCTTAGCGCAGAGGGATTTTTCCTGAATGGGAAGCGGTTGAAACTCAGGGGATTGAACCGACATCAAAGCTGGCCGTATATGGGTTATGCGGTGCCGGACAGAGCGCAGGCGCTGGATGCGGATATACTGAAGTATGAGCTGGGCTGCAATGCGGTGCGCACCAGCCATTATCCCCAGAGCCCGGCGTTTATCGACCGGTGCGATGAGATTGGACTGCTGGTGTTTACGGAGATACCGGGCTGGCAGCATATCGGTGATGCGGCATGGAAAGAGCAGGCGGTGGAAAATACCAGGGAGATGGTACTCCAGTATAGAAATCATCCCAGTATTTTCCTCTGGGGAGTGCGCATTAATGAGAGCCAGGATGATGATGAATTGTACCGCAGAACCAATGAGACCGCCCATGCGCTGGATCCTACCCGTCCCACCGGAGGCGTGCGGTGCATCAAAAAGAGCCATCTGTATGAAGATGTGTACACGTACAATGATTTTGTCCACAATGGAACGAATGTGGGCTGTGAGCCGAAGAGCGCTGTAACCAGCGACAAAGCGAAAGGATATCTCATTTCAGAATACGGCGGTCATATGTTCCCCACAAAACCTGGGGATTGGGAAGAAAAGCGGCAGGAGCATGCGCTTCGCCATGCGAAAGTGCTGGATGCGGTGCGCTCTCACCGGGAGATTGCGGGAAGCTTTGGCTGGTGTATGTTTGATTACAATACCCATCAGGATTTTGGCAGCGGGGACCGCATCTGCTATCACGGAGTGCTGGATATATTCCGTAATCCAAAGATGGCGGCGGCCGTCTACGCGGCGGAGGGACTTCAGGAGCCTGTGCTGGAGGTGGGCAGCTCCATGGATATCGGGGAGCATCCGGCCGGAAGCCTTGGCGAAATTTATGTATTTACAAATGCGGATGAAGTAGAACTGTATAAGAATGAGGAATACGTCAAGACCTTTTATCCGGGCGGGCAGTACCCGCACATGAAGCATCCGCCGATCTGGATCGATGACACCATCGGCGGTCTGATGGAAAAACATGAGGGGTTTGACCATCAGACCAGTGAGGAAGTGAAAAAGGTGCTGGCGGGGGTTGCAAAAAATGGCCAGGCGGCGCTGCCGGTCTCCACAATGATCACCGCGGGAAAGTTGATGGCCTTCAAACACTTCAACTATGAAAAAGGGCATGAACTCTATGGCAAGTATGTGGCTAACTGGGGCGGCGTGAGAACGGAATGGACATTTGTAGCGAAAAAGAGCGGGAAAGTTGTTCGCAGTGTCCAAAAAGGCTGTGTGACCGACACACATCTGGAGGTAAAATGTGATACGGATACGCTAACGGAGAACGGAACCTGGGATATGGCCACTATCCGGGTGCGCAGCGTTGATCAGAACGGAAATCTGACTCCGTACCTGCACAGAACTCTGAACCTGGAGACGGAAGGACCAATCGAACTGATCGGACCGAAACATGTAGCTTTCGACGGCGGTATGACCGGCACCTACGTTCGCACCACAGGAGAAAGCGGCATCGCTCATCTGCACCTTGGCGTGGATGGGATGGAGCCAGTTACACTGACGTTCCGGGTGATGGCCGGTAACAAATGAGAAACGGAACATGGCAGAAGGTATAATGTAAAAGATAGATAAGGCATAGATTACAAAAGGGGGAAATGGATTATGAAACTAACGATTAAGCAAAAAGTGAGTTTTGGTATCGGAGCGATAGGAAAGGACATGGTTTATTCGTTGGTATCCGGATTTATCCTTTATTATTACAATACGATCCTGGGAATCAGCGGAACATTTACCGGTATTATGATGATGGCGGCCCGGGTCTTTGACGCGTTCAATGACCCGCTGATGGGCGTGGTGGTAGAAAAAACGAATACCCGTTTTGGAAAATTCCGCCCATGGATCTTCACGGGAACGGTGACCAATGCGCTGATACTCTACGGCATGTTTGCGATGCCCAGGAGTTTGCAGGGGACTCCCATTCTGGTATATGCCACCGTGGCCTATGTACTCTGGGGCGTTACCTATACACTGATGGATATTCCGTTCTGGAGTATGATCCCTGCCATCACTCAGGCCGGGAAAGACAGGGAAAATCTGTCTGTCATCGGAAGAAGCTGTGCCAGTGTGGGGTTTGCGATTCCTACCGTACTGACCATGCTTCTGGTAGTGCGCATCGGCTCGGATGAGAGAGAGGGATTTGCTATTCTGGCAGCAGGCATTGCCGCGGCCTTCTTGATCATGGAGCTGATCTGCGTGACGGGGGTAAAAGAACGTCCAGTGGAACAGAAAATGGCGCCTACTTTGAAAGAAATGTTCTCATCTCTGATCCACAATGACCAGGCTATGGTGGTGGTAGTCAGCATTATCCTGTTCAATGCGTCCCTTTACCTGACAACGCAGCTTGCGCTGTATTTCTTTAAATTTGATATTGGAAATTCAGATCTTTACAGCTTGTTTGGAACCATTGGGGGCGCTGCGCAGATCCTGAGCATGATGAGTCTGCCGGCTCTGAGGAAACGGTGGAGCAGCAGATCCATTTTGACAGGAGCTATTTCCATCACAATCTGCGGGTATGCTCTGCTTTTTGTACTGGGAACCTTTGGTATCACCAATGTGGCTCTGCTTGCCCTTGCCGCTCTGATCATATACATCGGTTTTGGCCTGGCAACGGTGCTTACGACGATTTTCCTGGCGGATACCGTTGATTACGGTGAGTGGAAGACGGGACAGAGAAGTGAGAGCGTCATCTTCAGCATGCAGACCTTTGTGGTGAAGCTGGCCAGTGCTCTCAGCGTACTGATCGCAGGGATCGGCGTTGATGTGATAGGACTTGATCCGGATGCCGCGGCTCAGAATGCTTCCACACTGTTCGGTCTGAGGGTTCTGATGATCATCGTGCCCATCGCGGGGTTGATTTTTTCCATCCTTCATTTCCGCAGAAAATATAGGCTGACGGAGGAGGAGAACGCCCGTATTGCCAAAGAACTGGCGGCGAAGAATAACAATGAACAGCGTATTGGATGAGAAAACTGTTGGAGAAATGCGCAAGCTGGAAGAGGAAAATGTGTATGATTCGCATAGAGAAAGAATTTATCGCAATCGAGACGGAGCGTACCGGATATTATCTGAGACGGAGGGGAAACCTCATGGAACAGCTTCATTACGGTGCGAAACTCCATGTGGGCAGGGAAGACGCCGCCTTGCTCTCAGAGCGGTACGGAGCAGGATATGGAACGGATACTGTGTACGAAAAAGGTGAGGATGCAGTCTCTCTTTTGCATCTGCGACTGGAATTATCTCCCACCGGAAAGGGGGATTACCGTTCCCACGCGCTGGAAATGCGTCTGGCAGATGGCAGCAGCGTCTGTAATTTTTCTTATGCCGGAGCAGTGCACGGGAAAGGAAACCGTTCCCCTCAGGGGATGCCCGGAGCATACGGCGGCGAGGAGAGTCTGGTACTTAATTTTACGCTGCCAAACTGCAGTAAGGATCAAAATAAAATCTGCGTCAGTCTGATCTACACAGTCTATCCGGACTGTGATGTGATCACCCGGCGGATGCAGATCAGAAATGACAGTGGGTCTCCCGTCAAGTTGGAAAAAGTATTGAGTTATCAGCTGGACCTGCCGGGAACGGGATGGCAGCTGACTACCTTTACCGGAGCCTGGGCAAGAGAGCGTCATATGACGCAGCTGCGGCTGGACCAGGGAAGCCAGGTGTTCGGAAGCACCACCGGAGTTTCCTCCCATTACTGCAATCCGTTTTTTATGATCAGCCAGCCGCAGGCAACAGAATTTTCCGGTGAGGTATATGGGTTTAATCTGATCTACTCCGGCAATCACTTTGGACAGGTACAGGCAGGACCTTATGGAAAGACCCGGGTGATGGCCGGGATACAGCCGGAAGGGTTTTCCTGGACGCTGCAGCCAGGGGAAGGATTTGACACGCCGGAGGCGGTGCTGACCTTTTCGGAACAGGGGAAGAACGGTATGAGCCGGAATCTGCACCGTTTTGTGCGGGAGCATATCGTCAGGGGCTTCTGGGCAAAGAAAGAACGGCCCGTTGTGATCAACAACTGGGAAGCGACTTACTTTAAGTTCAATCAGCGCAAACTGATCAGTCTTGCCCGGGAAGCCAAAAAACTTGGCTGTGAGATGTTTGTGCTGGACGATGGCTGGTTTGGGAAGCGGGACAGTGATACCAGCGGGCTGGGAGACTATTCTGTTAACCGAAAAAAACTGCCGGATGGTCTGGAGGGATTTGCCGGGAAATTGAAAATGATGGGATTGGAGTTCGGACTGTGGATGGAGCCGGAGATGGTGAGGAAGTACAGGATTATATCATCCGGCAGGTGAATGATACCCTGGCAGCGGCGGATATCCGCTATGTAAAGTGGGATATGAACCGAACTGTTACTGATATGTATTCCCCCGGTCTGGCGGAACAGGGAAGATTTTTCCATGCCTGGGTTCTGGGATTATATCGGGTATTCGATGAGATCGTGAAGGCGAATCCCAAGGTGTTATTTGAAGGATGTGCATCCGGGGGAAATCGTTTTGATCTCGGTATCCTGTGTTACATGCCGCAGATATGGACCAGTG
>CACYXH010000100.1 GCA_902778245.1 uncultured Lachnospiraceae bacterium
AGGGGCTCCTCAGCCCCAATACTGCCGGTAGAAAGTACCATGGATGATGCCATCGCCAACGCCGCCAGACGCCTCTTCCAGTTCCTGTAACCCATTTCGGCCTTCCTTTCCGCACGATATTGCTGTTTTTTTATCCTATTAATAATAAAATTTACCATATTTTACTGGTTATTGCAATCTTGTTGTGAGTGGTTTGTGTATGATAACATATGTCAATCGAACCTACTGAGGGAACCGCAGGATCTGGCTGCTATGCATCAGTTCCAGCTCAGCTTCGTCGTGTGTGGTCATTATAACTGTTTTTCCCCTGGTTTTCCGCCGGATATATTCCGCCACTTGCCGTTTTGTTTCCTGATCCAGTCCCCGAAATGGCTCGTCAAAAAGAAGCAGATCTCCCTCTGCCATGCAGGCCCGTACAATCGCTACGCGGCGTTTCATCCCGTCGCTGAGCGTACGCACCGGTACATTCAGGCTGTCTTCCAGCCCTACAGTTTTCAGATTTTCCTCTACTTGTTTTCTTGTAACCTTTCGGCTTAATGCTGCGGAAACATTGGCCACCGCAGAAAATCCCTCGCACAGCCGATCCTCCTGAAATACGACGGACACTCTGTCCAGCTTCCCCTGTATCGATCCCTCATCTGCCTGCTCAAGACCCATGAGAATACGAAGCAGCGTAGTCTTTCCACTTCCAGAACGCCCCATGATTCCACTGCACTGGTGCTCCCGTATGATTGCAGAATAATGCTCCAGAACCTTCTTCTCATCGTATGCTTTTGACAGATTTTCTGAGAAAATTTCCAAAGCCACAATGATCACGGTCCAGGCCAGAAGATCATCCGTATCCAGATAGATTTTCGACAGATACATCATCTTACCGATGGAACCGGCGGGTGCCCCGATAATCTCCGCCGCAATGGCAGCTTTCCAGGCCATGCCCAGCGTCACGCGGCAGGCTGCCATCAGATAGGAAAAAAGCTGCGGTGCCAAAATGTAACGGAAGTAACTCCACCGCCTCATGTGAAACACACTGGCCATCTCTTCCAGTTGTATGTCTGTAGAGTCCAGCCCCGTCCGAATATTCTGGTATACTACTGGAACCACTACCAGAAAAGCAATAAAAACAGAAAGATTCCTGTTGGACAGCCAGATCAGGCAGATCACTACAATAAAAGCCACCGGCACAGACTTCGCCGCCGCCATCCAGGGCCAGAGCAACGTCTCTACCAAGGCAAACCGGGCCGCCAGAGCCGCCAGCAAAATTCCTGTCAGCAAACCAAGCGCAAAACCCAGCGCCACATGATAAAAGCTGAACCAGATAGAGTTCCAAAAAAGTGGTTCCCTCCAGATCGTTGTAAGGCGTTGAATCACCGCGACGGGCGTCACCAGCAGAATGTTACTTTGTATCCTCATTGCTGCTAATTGCCAAAAAGTGAGTGCCAGCAGCACGGCACCCACTTTCTTCAGAATCTTTTTCATCGTATCTTCCTTTAATCGAGGTAGGCCGCCCCTGTGCGCAATAATGAGCGCCTATCATCACATAAAGTAAAAATCTTCTTCCGGCAGCTTTCCGCCCACTATCTTCGGGTCAGAGGAGAACAGAATCTCCAGATATCCGGAAAGAACTTCTTTCATTTCCTCCGCCGCCAGAAATGTCACACTGCATCCCGGCAGCGCTTTTTGCGCCAAAGTCGCAGACGCCATGATCCCATACTTCTCAATAAGAGCGGCTGTGCCCTCCGGATCTTCTGTGACATAGTCCACAGACGCCTGATACTCTTCCAGGAAGGCCGCCACTTCCTCCGGGTGTTCCTGGGCAAAAGTCCTGCGGACTACCAGTACACCGGTGACGATCTCACAGCCATTGTCCAATTTCTCCCACTCTTCGCTTAAATCCAATGCCACACGAAGGTCTTCTACTTTCGCGCAGGCCGCGGTCACAAAAGGCTGCGGCAGCATGGCAATAGCCTGGGCATCCTCCGTGATGTAGGAGAGCGCTTCTGTAGTATCCGCGCACCACTGGATCGTCAGATCCGCATCCGGGTCAATACCATTTTCCGTCAGCAGATAGCGCAGCACCGCTTCCGGTGTGGCCCCCTGGCCGGTGGCATACAGGCTTTTGCCCTTCAGGTCCTCCAGGCTCTGTAGCGTTTCGCCGCGCTCTACGATGTTCAGCACGCCCAACACATTTACCGCCAACACCTCTATAGCCAAACTTTATTTCACATAGTTCACATGAAGCAGTTCATGCTCTTTCCCTTTCATGACGCCCTCATAGAGTTCCTTCATGAGCGGGTTGTCCTGCGAGCGCTTGATGGTGCTGACACGATCGGAGCGATACAGTCCCTCTCCGCGTTTCTCACGGTGTCTGTGGGAAATGTAGGGCTGGCCGGCTCCGCTGATGCAGCCGCCCGGGCAGGCCATAACTTCCACGAGATCGTAATGCTTCTCGCCCTTTTCCATCTGTTCCAGAACTTTATCCGCGTTGGCCAGGCCGCTGACAACGGCAATGTTCAGTTCTTTGCCCTCAAACGTAATATGCGCTTCTTTCACTTCCTCCATACCGCGCACACCGGTATAGCTGATCTGATTCAGCGTTGTTCTGGAGTTGTCATTTGCGATCTTACGCAGCACTGCCTCCGTCACACCGCCGGTCACGCCGAAGATGACGCCTGCGCCGGACATGGTTCCAAATGGCATATCCACAGATTCCGGTTCCAGCTCATTAAATACAATACCGGACTCACGGATCATGCGGATCGCCTCCTGGGTAGTGATGACGTCATCTGTACCCGGGCCGTCCTCCGTGAGGAATTCCGGACGCTTTGCCTCGAATTTCTTGGCGGTACAGGGCATCAATGCCACATGATAATGGCGTTTTTTGCCCTCCGGCAGTTTGTCTTTGTAATATTCTTTGATCACCGCCGCAAACATGCTCATGGGAGAACGGCAGGTGGACACATTGGGCAGATATTCCGGATGTTTTTTCTCCACAAACTGTACCCACGCAGGACAGCAGGAAGTAAACAGCGGGATGGTGCCGCCGTTCTTCACCCGGTCCACGAACTCGTTCGCCTCCTCGATCACCGTCAGATCGGCGCCCGTGGATGTATCATAAACTTCGTCAAAGCCCATACGGTGCAGTGCCGCAACGATGCGGCTCATAGCGTTATCACCATTCTCCAGGCCCAGCTCCGCTCCGATGCCTACCCGGACAGCCGGTGCAATCTCACAGGTTACAAAAGTCTCCGGATCGTCGATCATCTTCCATACCTTGCTGGTATGATCATGTACGATCAGGGCGCCGGTAGGACAGGCAGCCGCACACTGGCCGCAGCCGACACACAGAGACTCTGCCAGCGGCTTATCAAAAGCCGTGCTGATGATCGCCTCCGAACCGCGGAATGCGAAATCTATGGCTCCCACATGCTGGATCTCGTTACACTCACGGACACAGTCGCCGCAGAGGATACACTTGCCCGGATCCCGCACGATGCAGGGAGAGGATGTGTCTTTCTGCTGTACTTCTTTTGTATTTTCAAATCTCACATTTTTGATGCCAAACTGAACAGCCAGATCCTGCAGCTTACATTTTCCGCTGTTTCCGCAGGTGGTACAGTCACGGCAGTGATCTGCCAGCAGCAGTTCCAGGATATTTTTGCGGTAACGGCGAAGCCGTCCAGTGTTGGTCTTAATCTTCATGCCCTCTTTCGGCACCGTGGAACAGGCCGCCATCAAACGACCGCGGTCATCTTCCACCATACACATACGGCAGGCGCCGTAGATAGACAGGTCAGAATGATAGCAGAACACCGGCAGGATAACGCCGACTTTACTGATTACTTCCAGGAGATTTCGCTCTCCCTCGATCTTTACGGGAACTCCGTCCACTTCCATCATATTCTTCAGCTGCATCTTTACGCCTCCTCTCTCACTGCGCCGAACGAGCAGTTCGAAGCACAAGCTCCGCACTTGATACACTTCTCCTGGTCGATGACGAACGGTGTTTTCACTTTGCCGCTGATGGCGTTGACCGGACAGTTGCGGGCACACTTAGAACAGCCCTTACACAGATCCGGATCAATCACAAATTTTTTCAGCTTGCTGCAGGCTCCTGCCGGGCAGCGTTTCTCATAGATATGAGCCTCGTACTCCTCCCGGAAATTTTTGATAGTAGAGATAACCGGGGAAGGAGCCGTCTTTCCAAGACCGCAGAGCGCCGTGTTGGAGATGGTGTTTGCCAGCTCCTCCAGCAGTTCAATATCGCCGTCTCTGCCCTTGCCGTCCACGATACGCTCCAGAATCTCCAGCATACGCTTCGTACCTTCGCGGCACGGCACGCACTTACCGCAGGACTCATTCTGGGTAAAGTTCATAAAGAAGCGTGCCACCTCAACCATACAGGTCTTATCATCCATGACCACAAGACCACCGGAACCGATCATGGCTCCTACCTTCTTCAGAGAATCAAAATCCATAGGGATGTCAAGATCCTTCTCCGTCAGACATCCGCCGGAAGGTCCGCCGATCTGAACAGCCTTGAAATTCGTACCGCCGCGCATACCACCGCCGATGTCAAAGATAACCTCGCGAAGTGTTGTGCCCATAGGTACCTCGATCAGACCGGTGTTCTGGATCGTACCGGTCAATGCAAACGCTTTCGTTCCCGGGCTGTTCTCCGGTCCGATGGATTTATACCAGGCCGCCCCATTGTTAATGATCATGGGTACGTTGGCGTAAGTTTCCACGTTATTCAGATTGGTAGGTTTGTCAAACAAACCGTGTTCCACCGTGCGGGGCGGTTTTACTCTTGGCATTCCGCGTTTTCCCTCGATGGATGCAGTCAGAGCGGAACCCTCGCCGCAGACGAACGCGCCGGCGCCGCGGTTAATATGCATATGGAAACTCTTGCCGGTTCCCAGGATATTATCTCCCAGAATTCCCGCTTCCTCCGCCTGAGCGATAGCTGTGCGCAGACGTTCCACTGCCAGCGGATATTCTGCACGTACATAGATGTAGCCTTCCGATGAACCAATGGCAAGGCCGGCAATGATCATGCCTTCCAGAAGACGATGGGGATCACCCTCCATGATGGAGCGGTCCATAAATGCTCCGGGATCACCCTCGTCGCCGTTACAGACAATGTACTTCGGCGTCTCTTTCTGTACCGCACAGGATGCCCATTTTCTGCCTGCTGGGAATCCTCCGCCCCCGCGTCCGCGAAGATTGGAATCCGAAACTTCTTTGATGATGTCATCTCCCGTCATCTCAAACAATGCCTTTTCCAGAGCTATGTATCCGCCTTTTGCAAGGTAGTCCTTAATTGAAGTCGCATTGATATGGCCGCAGTGTTCCAGAACCACACGGGTCTGCTTCTCATAGAACGGGATCTCTTCCTGTCTGCGGTAAACCTTTCCATCCTGCTTATAGGCAAGACGCTCAATATTTTCCCCTGCAATCACCGTTTTTTCCACGATCTCTTCGCAATCTTCCAGTTTTACCTTTGTATAAAGCCATCCCTGGGGTTCGATGCGCACCAGCGGTCCCATCTCACAGAATCCATGGCATCCGCTCTTCTTCATACCTACCACGGCGCCATGGGGTTCGTCCGCCAGTTCTACTTCTACCGGAATATTTTTCTCCTCCAGCAGTTCTTTCAGTTTTGCAAAAATGTCCAGCGAACCGCCCGCAACGCATCCGGTACCGCCACAGACAAGGATCTGCTTCGTTTCACATTTCAGCGCCTCCTCACAGACCTTGCGGAATACGGTAAGTTCTTCTCTTGTATTCAGTTTTTTCATTCTGCCCCCTCCTTTTCAAGCTCCGCACGCAGCTCCTTCAGGAGTTCCGACGCCTTATCCGGCGTCATGGCGGGGTGTACGGTTCCATTGACTGTCATAGCCGGTGCCAGTCCGCAAGCGCCCAGGCAGGAAACAGTCTCCACCGTGAAATTCAGGTCATCTGTGGTCTTTTTGTCCCCGGTCAGTCCCAGTTCCTCTCTAAGCCGATTCAAAATGGGAAGGGAACCTCTCACATGACAGGCGGTGCCGTCACAACAGCGAAGGACATATTTTCCCTTGGGTTCCAGGGAAAAATTCTCGTAAAATGTGGCAACTCCAAATAATCTGGCCTCACCGACCCCGATTGCCTTCGCAACATGCGGGAAAACTTCCTGAGGCAGATAGTGGTAATGCTCCTGGATGTCCTGCAGGATAGCGATGGTGGAACGCTCATCCTTGGGATAATTTTCCAGGATCTGATCCACGATCGTAAAATCAAATTTCTGATCCATGGTTTCTCCTTTCTTGTCTCTGTGGTTAACGGCCATCGTTCTGGCAAAACATTGGCACTGTCACAGAAGTGATGATTCTATTTTCGCAAACAAGCGCACCTTTTGTCAAGTGATTTACGACATTGCACACCATTGTGTACAAGTATTTTTTTCTTTGAAAAAATGCCAGAATTGGCGTGACAATATACTACTTGATTTGATACAAGAAAACCTTAAGAAATAACCTCGATAAATTGTTCCATCGATTTTGCCTGCGCTGCTTTTACAAGATATTCACAAAGCACCTGCAGATCCGTCTCTTGACTGATGCGCTGTCTTAAATTATCCGGAACGGTTCCGAGCAGTTGGAGCAATTCAAGAACCGCTTCTGCTGCAGTCAGCGGACTCCAACGGACGGTTTTGCGGAGCAAAACGGACGCGATGCGGAGCGAGCGGACTGATCTATAGTTTTTGATAACCTACGGTTCTCTTATAATGATTGAGGCCATCGAAAGATGGACTAATCATTAAGGAGGATGCCGTATGTTAG
>CACYXH010000101.1 GCA_902778245.1 uncultured Lachnospiraceae bacterium
GTAAATGAGGCAAGAGAGGATAACGACTATGAACAAAATTGGTATCATCGGCGCCATGAATGTGGAAGTGGAGAAGCTGAAAAACGATATGAATATCAAGAACATCCGCAAAAAAGCAGGGATGGAGTTCTGCGAAGGAGAATTGAAGGGCAAAGAAGTAGTAGTGGTCCGCAGCGGCGTGGGAAAGGTGAACGCGGCAGTCTGCACTCAGATATTGATCGATCTGTTTGATGTGGATGCGGTGATCAACACCGGTATAGCAGGATCGCTGAATGCGGGGATTGATATAGGAGATATTGTAATCTCCACCGACGTGCTTCATCATGATATGGACGCAGTGAATTTCGGATACCCTCTGGGGCAGATCCCTCAGATGGACGTGTTCTCTTTTCCGGCGGATGAGACCCTGGCTCAGAAAGCTAAGAATGTATGTTGTGAACAGGTGAATCCGGAGATCAAAGTGTTCCGGGGCAGGGTAGTGAGCGGAGATCAGTTCGTTGCAGATAAAGCAGTAAAAGACCGGATCGTAGAAAATTTCCAGGGCTATTGCACGGAGATGGAGGGAGCGGCCATCGCTCAGACTTCCTATTTAAATCAGATTCCGTTTATCATCGTGCGCGCGATTTCAGACAAGGCAGATGACAGCGCCACCATGGATTATCCCACCTTCGAGAAGAAGGCAGTGGAGCACAGCGTGAGGCTGATCGAAGGGTTGATGGAGACCTTATAACCGCTCTCAGGTACATAAAAACAGATTTTACGGCAGCATATTTGGGAAAAGCAGGGGAGAATCTGTCGAACGATTTTACTTTGCAAACCGAAAAACCCGGGCTATAATGGCGGTACGACTTCGGGAGGAACGCTATGGCGGCCGCTGCGGACCGACCCAGCCAATAATTTTAAAGGGGGATTCCTAATGCTGCAATTTATCATGGATCAAAATCTGTTGCTCTATCTTTGCGGAGCAGCTTGTACTTTGGGAGTGGTCAGCCAGTTTCTGCTAAAGTACGTCTACGGAAGATTAATTGGCGAGACAGTCGCCGTGGGAGAAACAAACGGCAAATTTTTGAGGCAGCTGCGACAACGGTTTCAAAATTGTGCCCATTTGAACGACAAAGTGAACGATATCACTTCTTTCACAGACCGAAGTATTATGGATTATGAATTCTGGAATATGAATCTGCATCAATGGCATCGCATGGGGGCGGAGGCGCTGGCCATCTGCCTGCTCTGCTGCGGCGGGGGCTTATGGCTGCTGTACCGGAATGGAGGGGCGCTCTCGCTCCAGACCAGCTACAGCAGAGCGGCGATCTTCTCCAGTTTATTGATCTTGCTGGCTTACGGGATTACGGACAACCGTTACCAACGTCATTCTCTAAGAGTTCGGCTGATGGACTACCTGCAAAACACTGGGGCTGTCAAGGATTACAGCGAAGTGGAATTTTGCGCCGATACATCCCGGGCCATGAAAGAGGCGGCGGTGGAGACAGCAGCAGTGGAGACAGCGGCCGCGTCCACCGGGCTTAGCCGGAAGCTGCGCCGCGCCTCCGGTGAAAGTATATCTGAGACGAAAGCCCAGAGGGACAAGCGTCAATTAAAGGAAAATCTGATGAGATCCAAGATAGGTGCCCAGGAGACGGCGGCCGTTGCGGAGACCGTTGCGGAAAGGGAGAAAAACCGAAAACTCCTGCAGCAGATGGATCCGAAAGAGAAAGAGCAGATTTTAAGAGAAGTTCTGATGGAATTTTTAACTTGATTATAACAGAAACAGATGGTACACTGAACTATAAGCTCTGGTCAATGGACAGACATTCGTAGCTTATGGTATAATATCGCAAAGGAGATGCAAATGATGTCAAGTAAAGTTACTTTTGATTATTCAAGATCCGAAAATGTAATTCACGCACATGAAGTAGAATCGATGAAGCCGATCACGGAAGCGGCAAAAGAACTTCTGGTTTCCAAAACGGGTGCCGGAAATGATTTCCTGGGATGGATCGACCTGCCGGTGGATTATGACAAGGAAGAGTTTGCGCGGATTCAGAAAGCTGCAGAGAAGATTAAAAATGACAGCGAAGTACTGCTGGTAATCGGTATCGGCGGTTCTTACCTGGGTGCAAGGGCAGCCATCGAATTCCTGCGTCACAGCTTCTACAATAATGCGCCGAAGGAGATCCGCAAGACGCCGGAGATCTACTTTGTTGGCAATAGTATCAGCAGCACATATATCAAGCATCTGATTGATGTGATCGGAGACAGAGATTTCTCTGTGAATGTTATTTCAAAATCCGGTACCACCACCGAACCGGCCATTGCATTCCGCATTTTCAAGGAACTGGCGGAGAAAAAATATGGCAAAGAGGAAGCTGCAAAAAGAATCTACGCTACCACAGATAAGGCAAGAGGAGCGCTTAAGACACTGGCCACCGAGGAAGGCTACGAGACCTTTGTAGTTCCGGATGATGTGGGAGGACGTTTCTCCGTACTGACAGCTGTCGGCCTTCTGCCCATCGCGGTTAGCGGAGCAGATATTGAAAAGCTGATGGAAGGCGCAGCAGCCGGACGGAAAGCTGCTCTGGAGAACGCATTCGAGGACAATGAGGCGCTGAAATATGCGGCCATCCGCAATATCCTGCTGAGAAAAGGAAAAAACGTTGAGATTCTGGCCAATTATGAGCCGAGCCTGCATTACGTTTCAGAATGGTGGAAACAGTTATACGGCGAGAGTGAAGGAAAAGACAACAAGGGAATCTTCCCTGCATCGGTAGATCTTACCACAGATCTCCATTCTATGGGTCAGTTTATCCAGGACGGCAGCCGTATCATGTTTGAGACAGTGTTGAATGTGGAAGAATCAAGATGTGAGCTGGTGATCAATGAGGCAGAGTCTGATCTGGACGGACTGAATTATCTGGCTGGAAAGACCGTAGATTTTGTAAATAAGAGTGCAATGAACGGAACTGTTCTGGCACATACCGACGGAAACGTACCGAACTTGATGATCAACATTCCGAAGCAGGATGAATTTTATCTGGGTGAGCTGTTCTACTTCTTTGAGTTTGCCTGTGGTGTCAGCGGATACATTCTGGGTGTGAATCCGTTCAATCAGCCGGGCGTGGAGAGCTACAAGAAGAACATGTTTGCGCTTCTTGGAAAGCCGGGATATGAGGAACTGCGGGAAGAATTGCTTGCGAAGCTTCAGTAAATAACGGATTTACAGGCATTTAGGACTTTGGGGATGCTAAGAAAATGATTAAAAAAGGGTTACTTCATAAAGGAGCAGCCCTTTTCTTAATCCCTGGGTTTCAGCACATCCTTATACAAATACGTGCCGGGGTTGCGGCAGTGCATAATGGCGGAGGATGTGTTACAATGTCCATTATACGATGGAAAAGAGAGGAGCGCTGAGCATGAAGATTGTATTTCTGGAAAAGAACAGCCTTGGAGATGATGTGGACGTAAGTGAATTTGCCCGGTTCGGGGAGCTGGAGGTATATCCGTTTTCCACAAACCAGGAGACGCTGGAGAGGGTCAGGGATGCCGATGCGGTGTTTTCCAACAAGATCATGATGAATGAGGAGACTCTGGGGGAAGCGCCCAAACTGAAATATATCGGTATCACAGCCACCGGAACCAACAACGTGGATATGGAGTATGTAAAAAGCCGGGGCATCGCAGTGACGAATGTGGCAGGATATTCCACAGACGCGGTGGCGCAGCATACCTTTGCCCTGTTATTCTATCTTTTAGAGAAGCTGAGATACTTTGATGATTTCGTGAAGTCCGGGGATTATTCCCGCTCGAAACTGTTCTGCCATTACGGGGAAAAGTTCTGGGAACTGTCCGGGAAGACCTGGGGCATCATTGGCCTGGGAACTATCGGAAAAAAGGTGGCTCAGATCGCCCAGACCTTTGGCTGTCATGTGATCTATTATTCTACCAGTGGAAAAAATAATAACGATCAGTATGAACGCGTCCAGCTGGATGAGCTGCTTTGCAGGTCGGATATCGTGTCAGTGCATGCTCCATTAACTCCGCAGACAGAAGGTATCATGAATTACCATGCCTTTGCTAAAATGAAGAAAAGCGCCTTGTTTATCAATGTGGGGCGCGGGCCTATCGTCAATGAGGCAGATCTGGTCCGGGCGCTGGAAGAAGAACTTATCGCAGGCGCCGGATTGGACGTGATGACCAGGGAACCGCTTCCCGAGGACAGCCCATTGCTTAGACTGCAGGACAGCAAAAAGCTGTTTATAACGCCCCACATTGCCTGGGCCAGTATCGAGGCCAGGAAGCGTCTGGTGCAGGAGCTTGTCCTGAATCTGGAGGCGTATCTGAAGGGCGAAGACAGAAACCGGATTTTATAACATAAAAGTGGGGCGGCCACCGCCCCTTTACTCCTCGATCACCTGGATCTCCAGATAATCAAAGTCAATTTCTTCTATGAAGCTGTCCTGGTAGAATCGCGCCTTGCTGTGGCGTTTAAATTCCCGGATCGTGGCATTCAGCCAGATGGGTTTGCCAAGATCGAACACATAGCACAGTTCATCCAGGCTGTGAAAAATCTTGTGGGTGCGGGTGTCGTCGCTCTCGTCAGTGACTACGGCATCCCGCAGCATGCGGTTATCTTTCCATATTTTTCCCCACAGTCTCATAGATCAGTTGCCTCCTCGGTTTCGTGTCTCGGTTTCCATTTCGCTTTCACTTTCCGCCTCGGTGTCGGTTTCCATTCCGGTTTCGCTTTCTGTTTCGGTCTCGGTTTCGGTTTCCATTTCGCTTTCCGCTTCCGTCTCGGTTTCCATCTCAGTTTCTGTCTTCTTTTCCGTCTCAGTGGTTCTGTCCGGCAGCAGCTCCAGAAACGCGCGGTTTTCGATTCTATAATAGCTTTCGTCATTGAAAAAGTCATATACTACAGAAGATATTTCCTGAATGTGGCTCTGGGCGCTGTCCTTGCTGTTCCAGTCGCTGGAGAAGACACAGAGAATGTAATCGCTTTTCGGCGCGTACACAACGGCAACATCGTTTTCTACAATATCCATCTCGCCGGTTTTATTACCCACCAGGACGCCATCCGGCACACCCTTTGGAATTTTGTATCGGGTCTGCTGCTTCAGCATCATATCTTCAATTTCATTGCAGACCTTCCGGGAAGAGAAGTCCCGGTGATAGACACGCTCCAGCAAAAGTCCGCAGTCCGCGGCGCTGATCTGATTAAAATGCACGGAATCCAGGATCAGGCTGGCATCCTGAAACCCGTTGTATTCATGGGTCATATCACTGTAACCGTGCTTCTGAATATAGTGGTTTACGTAGTTCACCCCTGCGGAGAGATCACCCTTGCCCAGCAGGATCAGAAGTCGGTTGGCGGCTTCGTTGCTGCTGTAAGAAATCATGTTACTCAGACGGTCTACCAGCTCGGAGGTGCGCTCCAGTTCCTGGTGGTCTATGGCATCATATACGGAGGCCATGATAAATAATTTCATGACGCTGGCAGATTTCATGGGGGCGTCATTCACAATAAAGCTGTCCCCGGTAGTCAGATTCTTCACATAGACGGACCAGCTGCCGCTGTAGGAATCCGTCAGGGCAGTGACCTTCTCTTCCAGATCACGAATGTTTGTTGGCAGGGGGGGCAGGGGATAGTCCCGCATCTCCCGTGCATCTTTCAGAGTAAGGCGCGGAATCAATGGAGCCGCAGCTTCTTCTGGGATTTCCGTCTCCGTTTCCAATGTCTCCGTTTCCTCTGATCTCGGTGACTCATCCAATTCCTCTGACTCCTGGGGAAGGCGCATGGCGAAAGTGAATTCCGGCCCGTATTTCAGGCGCATTACCAGAAGCGTCTGCCGCAGAAGCTCCGGGTCGATGGCGTGATGTTCCGTCTCCGGTTCAATTTCTTCCGTCTCAGTTTCCGTTTCGCTTTCTGTCTCGCTTTCCTCATTTGCCGCATTCGCATTGCCTGTCCAGAGGGGGAATGCGGGTATGCCGGCGTCAGCTTCTCCGGTCTGCTGTTCCTGGGCGCCATATGATGCCCCAGGGAAGCGGCAGGCAGCCAGCAGGCAGACTGCGGCGGTATATAAAAATTTCTTCATAAGTATACCTCGGTCAATATATATGTCTCATCATACCACTCCAGGGGGGCGGTTGTAAAGATTGAACGGATTCGGTAGTTCTTATTGACTGGATTTCCGGGTTATGCTATTTTTAAAGTAACCGGTTACTTAATGAAAACAGGGTATACACTCTGGCTCAGTTTGTGGAGATTGAAAGATGAGTATAAAGTTTGATGAGAAGAGCAGACTATTCTATTTGTTGACAAAAAATAGTGAGTACCAGATAAAAGTGGGCAGCATCGGGTATTTGGAACATGTATATTACGGAGCCTTGGCGGGCGGGACAGATATGAGTTATCGCATGCGGTTTCCGGATCGCGGTTTTTCCGGCAATCCGTATGAGATATCAGACAACCGAGGTTTTTCTCTGGATACTCTTCCGCAGGAGTACTCTGGCTCCGGCATGGGGGATTATCGTATAGAGTCGTTGAAGATCAGCGGCAAAAATGGCAGTCGAAGTGTGGATCTGCGCTATGATAGTCACGAGATCCGTCCGGGGAAATATAAGATACCGGGTTTGCCGTGTGTGAGAGAAGCGGAAGATGCAGTAGATACATTGGAGATCCTGTTAAAAGAAAAGAGCCAGGGTCTGACTGTGAAATTGCTATATGCAGTGTATGAGGAAAAGGATATCATTACCAGAACAGTGACAATCATAAATGTGGGGGATCAGGCAGTCTTTTTAGATAAGGCGGCATCCATGTGCATGGATTTTCCATATGAGAAGCCGGATCTGATACACTTTCATGGAAGGCACTGCATGGAGCGTCAGCGGGAAAGACTGGAAGTTTCCCATGGCGTCTTTTCGGTGGGTTCTAA
Source organism: uncultured Lachnospiraceae bacterium (assembly GCA_902778245.1). GTDB lineage: Bacteria > Bacillota > Clostridia > Lachnospirales > Lachnospiraceae > Merdiplasma. The sequence goes on from CACYXH010000101.1 coordinate 6,930, forward strand.
AAGGGGGATGAGCAGCCATCATCACAATCCTTTTGTGATTCTCTGCACACCGGAGGCAACAGAATGTACGGGAGATTGTTATGGGTTTATGCTGATGTATTCCGG
>CACYXH010000102.1 GCA_902778245.1 uncultured Lachnospiraceae bacterium
AATGTTGTTGGGGTCAAAAGCCCCTGCTGATGCACTTTGAAAATTTCATATAAATGACCATTAACACCGCCAAATATAGTATAATGGATATATCATAGAAAGGCGGGGTTCACAGTATGTCCTTTAGGAAAAATAACTATCAGCAGATGTCCCTTGCGGACAGCTTCATGGGTTTGACTTCCAGAGAGCGGAAAGCGCTGGAGAATTCATGGGCCAAAACTTTTGGCGATGAAATCTTTCCAGCGATTGACGAAACACCGTTCCAAGTTCTTTATTCCGGTCATGCCTCACGTCCCAATACTCCGGTAAACGTCTGTGTTGGCGCTTTGATCATTAAGGAACTTTTTGGCCTGTCAGATGACGAAGTTGTGGAAAATGTGCTGCTGGATCCAAGGTTCCAGTATGCGCTCCATACCACTAGCTGCGTGGAACAACCGATCAGCGGCAAGACGCTTTCCCGGTTCCGCCGCCGCTGCTATAACTACGAAACCACATACGGAATCGATCTCTACCATAACTGCATAACAGCCCTTAGCGGAAAGATAGCGAAGATGATGGGGATCAGCTCGCGCATACGCCGCATGGACTCCATGATGATCGCGGCTAACATAAAGAAACTCAGCCGCACGGAACTGCTCTATACCTGTGTTGCCAAACTGGCAATCCACCTGCACAAGCATGGTAAGGACGATATTCTGGAAGACCTTGAACATTATTATGCTGCGGATGACTTTAACAAAATGTTCTATTATAGTGACAGCAGCCATACCGATGAGCAGGTGAAAGAAATCCTTGGCGACGCAGACAAACTGCTCGACAGATGCGGCAATGCGTATGATGATGTGACCGAATACCAGCTTCTGGTAAGATGCCTGCCTGAACAAACCGTCGTGGAGAACGGCGTGCGCCGCTTATGGACAAAAGAAGACGGCGGATCTCTATCCGGAGTTATGCAATCACCATCTGACCCGGATGCCACGTTCCGAACTAAGGCTGGCAAAGGGCACTACGGGTATGTTGCAAACGTTGATGAATCCGTTGGCGAGAACGGTTCCGTTATTACCGATTACCAGTACGAGTGCAATAACTACAGCGACGTGCAGTTCCTCAAAGACAGCCTGGAAAGGACGGCAGTACAGGATGAGGAAGCTACACTCATAACAGACGGTGCCTATTCAAGCAGGGATAACCGCAGGCTTGCCGAAGAAAAGAATATCAACCTTGTCACCACAGGGATCAATGGCACGCAGGTGGAAGACATCCTTGCTGATTTTGAGTTCAGCGATGACGGCACCAAGGTGTTAAGATGCCCTGCAGGACATGAGCCGAAATCCTGCAGCTATCGTGAGCAGAAAGGGTATGGGCACTGCAGATGCTCTTTTCTTATAACCCAATGCGCAGAGTGTCCGCATTGTAAAGAGTGCAAGGCCAATCTCCGTAAGCATGTCGCCATAGTCACGGTATCTGCAAACGCAAAAGAAACTGTAGAACTGCGGCGTTCTCATAGCGGTGAGAGATTTAAGAACCTTGCCAGGATTCGTAACGGCGTGGAAACAATCCCGTCAATTCCCCGGAAACGGTACCAAGTGGATAAGATGCCCGTAAGAGGATTGATCCGGAGCAAGTTTTTCTTTGGCTGCAAAGTTGCCGCTTTGAACTTCAGGAAGCTGTATACATTCCGACATCAAAGGGGTCACTATGCTCAAAACCCAATATTGGCAGGATAATGACATCCCGAGAGGGTTCTATGCACCGCGACTCCTGCACCGATATCGGTAAACTCAGCAAAGCAATGGTCATTTATATGAAATTTTCAAGGTGCTGCATAGGATGGGAGAAATTTAAACATCCCTTTTGACCCTAACATCATTAATCAGCGTTTCCCTAAGAAAGGGTATTCATGTACGAAAGTGATATTGAAGCGGTCAGCACGATCGCGAAAAATAAAGCAAACTTTATGGATAAAAATCTGCTGGGCTTTTTCCTGATGTCCATGATGGCAGGTCTTTACATAGGACTTGGCAGTCTGATCATGGGCGTTTTGGGCGGTATATTTACAGCCGCGGGAGCGTACAGCATACGGTTGATCAACGGTTTAGTCTTTTCCGCAGGACTGTGCATAGTAACAACGGCGGGAGCTGAACTGTTTACTGGAAGCAATCTGGTAATGTCCATCGGTGGCTTTACCAAGAGTGTTCCCTGGGCTAAGGTGATAAAATACTGGGCTATCTGCTGGGTAGGAAATCTGGCCGGGTCTGTATTGACAGCTGTTATCTTTAACCTGACCGACATTTCGGTCAGCGGCGACATCGGGGCATTCTTTGGAACCACTGCGGCAGCTAAAATGGCTGGCACGCCTCTGAATTTGTTTATAAAGGCGATTTTCTGCAACATTTGTGTTTGCATAGCCATCTGGTGCGGCGTCAGACTGAAAACAGAATGCGCCAAGCTGATGCTTTGCATAGCCTGCGTAGTTGTGTTTGTGACCTGTGGCTTTGAACACAGCGTGGCAAATATGACTTTCCTTACCATCGGACTGCTGAACCCCAATGGAGCTGTAGTGAGCTTGGGGGGATTGGTCTACAATCTGGTGATCGTCACTCTTGGAAATATGGTGGGCGGAGTGGTATTTGTGGCTCTTCCCTATTACCTGACCGGGAGAGCAAAAAAACAGTGATATAGCGAGTCATTCCGGATAAAGAGAGTGGTTACAGTAAGGGGCCGTTACCAGTATTTTGCGACGGCCCCTGTTCTTGTTTACTGCCAATTATTGACCCGCGCATTGCTGAGAGCCTGGGCGATGGCATTCAGCAGTATTTGAGCCGTATACTTATTATTATCCGGACAGGTAATGTTTTCCAGAGACTGCTTCTGGATGATCTGTGTGGCGAGTTCTTCCAGAGAGGGAGAAACCAGCGGGTACATGGCGGTGGTGGTTTCACTCAAATTTACCAGCCGGATTGCATTGATGTGATTTTCATCCACGGTCACTTCCACATCCACCGAAGAATCCCCCAGTGTGATGGGCGTAGTGTAGATCCCGGCTATGTACTGGGCGGTATCGGCTTCAGTGGTAGTCTGCTCGGAATCCGGGACAGGGGAAGTCTGCTTTTCTGATCTGGAAGTGAACATGAATACCAACAGAATAACCAGAAGTATGATTAAAGCCAGAAAAATAATGGTATAGATCAGTTCCCGCATTTTCACAACCATAATTTTTGTCTTCGCGCTCATGGGTAACCTCTTTGCCGTTTTTCACATCTTATGAATAAAAAAATAGATTTATTCCAATTCTGATATTAATTCCAATCATAGTTGGTGTTGACGAAATTGGAAAATAATGATATGATTATGATATGTTATTTTATACTTTATAAAGTAGTTTTTAAAACTAGATACATACTAACCTAATAGAGAATAGAAAGGATGCGCCGCAGCAAAAAAATGCGGTATGGTATTGAAGATGAACGATTATATCATTACTTCCGATAATATGGCAGATCTGCCGGAGAGTTACATCCGTGAGAACAAACTCCAGACGATGTCGCTGACCTACATGCTCGACGGAGGAATTTACAGTGAAGATAATCCTTTGCCGTACAAGGAATTTTATGCTAAGATGCGAGCCGGTTCCATGCCCACGACTTCCCAGGTAAATCCGGAGGAAGCTAAGATCAAGCTGCAGGAGTTCCTTAAAATTAACAAGAATATTATCCACATCGCTTTTTCCAGTGGCTTGAGCGGCACCTATAATAGCGTTTCCATTGCGGCGAGAGAGATAATGGAAGAGCAGCCGGATTGCAAAATCACAGTGATAGATTCTCTGTGCGCCTCCATGGGTGAAGGGCTTTTTGTACATAAAGCCCTGGAACTGCAGAAAGCTGGTAAAAGCTACGAGGAAGTCGTAGAATGGCTGGAAACACACAAAAAGAATGTAGTTCACATTTTTACCGTAGATGACCTGTTCCACCTATATCGGGGCGGCCGCGTGTCACGCACCGCTGCGGTTTTGGGGACGATGATCAATCTGAAACCAATCCTGCATGTGGACGATGAGGGACATTTGTTCCCAGTGGCAAAAGTGCGGGGAAGAAAGAAATCTCTGACTGCCTTGGTGGACGCGATGGAGAAGCAGATCGGCAGCTGGCGGGACAAATATGATGTGGTATTCATCAGTCATGGGGATTGTGAGAGTGATGCGGAGTATGTAAAAAAACAAATTGAGGAACGTCTGGGATTGCATAATTTCCTGATCAACCCTATTGGTCCCACCATCGGAGCACATGCAGGCCCCGGAACAGTGGCATTGTTCTACATGGGAGATGTGAGGTAGGAGTGAACCTTTTGATCTCAGTATCATTTTATTGAATAATTTCCCCTTTTTTGCGCATATTAACACCAGGAGCAGCCGAGAGGCTGTTTAAGAATAATGATAAAGGAGACTTTGACATGAAAAAAATTCAAACCTGGTTGATAAGTGCGACTCTTGTATTGTGCGCCTGCGGACTTACCGCCTGCGGGAACAAGACAACAACGAAAAACGGAACTGCCACCACGACGGAAAATGCGGCGGACAAAACAAATGCCGCAGACACCGACAGATATGGAAATACGGTGGAGACTGACCAATACGGGAATGTGATCAATACCAACGATAATGTCAATGGCGCCACCGACACCACAAACGGCAATGGGGGCGTGGTAGGCGATGCCATCGATGATGTAGGCGATGCCGGAAAAGGCGTGATTGAAGGCGTGGGAGATGCTGGAAAGGCGGTCATTGACGGAGTTGAGGATTTAGGGGATGATCTGACAGGAAATCGAAATCATACGGAAAATACCAGAGATAACACGGTGGTAAATCCGTAATCGAATAATCAAATAAAAAATACCGTACTGTACAGGATAGAAGAATAAAAACCTGCAGTGCGGTGTTTTTATATATTACCTTAATTATTGATGCGGATGTGACAGCACATAAAAGTGCAACATATAAAGGATAAAAGAAACATATTGACATGTTAAAAAAGTGGAATTAGAATAACCATAATAAATGTTAGATTGGCAAAGTTTGATGCAACAGTATCAATTATAGTAAATTTAAACCACGATTGGAGACATACCTATGAAATTTCGACCCTGCATTGATATACATAATGGAAAAGTGAAGCAGATTGTGGGAAGTTCCCTGGCAGACCAGGGCGATTTTGCCAGAGAAAATTTTGTGGCGGACAAAGACGCAGGATTTTACGCAAATTTTTATAAAAAGGATGGCTTGACAGGCGGGCATATCATTTTATTGAATCCGGCTTCTTCCCCTTATTACGAGGCTTCGAGACAGCAGGCCCATCTTGCGCTTGGTCAAGCCCCCGGAGATTGGCAGATAGGAGGCGGCATCAATCCGGAAAACGCGGAAATATTTTTAAAAGCCGGCGCAACTCATGTCATTGTGACCTCATATGTATTTAAGAATGGTCAGATACAGCAGGAAAATTTGGAGCGTATGACAAGAACGGTGGGCAAGGAACACCTGGTGCTGGATCTGAGCTGCAGAAAAAAGGGGAATAGCTATTTTATTGTGACAGATCGGTGGCAGAAGTTTACGGATGTCTCTCTCACGACGGATACCCTGGAAGAACTTTCCGGATACTGTGATGAATTTCTGGTACATGCGGTGGATGTGGAGGGAAAGGCCTCCGGACCGGAGACGGAACTGGTGAAATTGCTGGGAGGGTGGAATGGGATACCCGTTACCTATGCCGGAGGTATCGGAAGTTTTGAAGACCTCAGACAGCTAAGGATGGCAGGCCAGGGACACCTGGATGTGACCATAGGCAGCGCGCTGGATCTGTTTGGAGGTTTGCTTCCTTATCAGGACGTGATAAAATTTTGCGGATCTGTGTAGAAATAGTGGAATGAAGCTATAAAGCAGAACTAAACGGAAATGGGGCTGTCGCACTAAATGCTTAGTGCGACAGCCTCATTTTGAAAAATCTATGTCCGGTAGTTATTAATATATTTGGTCTTATCTTATGAATATAATATTAAATGAATTTACAAAATAAAAATACTGTGTTATCATGATTGTATATTAATCTGAGCGTGTTCTTTAATGTGAAAAGTGAAATGGAAAACTATATAGTTTTACAGGGGAAAATCTATATGAAAAAGGAATATTATGCCCATTACCGTAAGGAGGATGATACCTTTCAGAAATTGGAGGATCATCTTCTTCATACAGCCTGTCTATCAATGCAGTATTGCCCTGTTCCGTTATTAAAAAGGCTGCATGGCTTAGCGGTTTTTATCATGATATGGGAAAATATAGAGAGGAATGGCAGGAATATTTTCAAAAGGCAATCCGGGTGGAAAAGAAAAACGGCGGAGAAAAGATAGATCATGCCACGCTGGGCGGATTGGCGGCAGAAAACACTATACATGACAGTCTGCTGAGGGAAATGATAGAAACGGCCATTTACAATCATCATGGAATTACGGATTGTATAACGGTTAATGATGGTACATCACTGGTTCTAAGGCGCAGAAAGAAATATGAGAAAACGCAGATAGATGCGGCGAAATCTCAAATAGAAGAATTCGCGCAGGAACTTCCATTGGAAGAGACCTGGAAAGAGGCATCGGAAGATATCCAAAAATTGACCAAGAAGATATTTTCATTGGCGGGATTAGGAAAAAAAAGAATCAGTATGGAAATAAACAGTTCTATCTCGGAATGTGTGAACGCATGCTTTTTTCATGCTTGATGGATGGCGACTTTCGGGATACCGCTGACTTTATGAATGATCAAAGGACATTTACAGGGCCAAGTGAGCAGGAATTGGGGAAAATATGGCAAGAGGGTATTGTGAAACTGGAACAAGAAATAGAGAGTTTTCAAAGAGCAAGCCGTATAGATCAGTGCAGAATGAATATATCAAAACAGTGTACCGCTGCAGCGATGAGCCAGGAAAAAATATATCGTTTAGCTGTTCCCACAGGAGCAGGGAAAACTTTGAGCAGCCTTCGCTTTGCACTGCATTGTGCCAAAAATGAAAGAAAACGTCATATTTTCTATATTGCTCCTTTCCGCAGCATTCTGGAACAGAATGCGGATGTGATCCGCACGGTACTTGGAGCGGACATTGTTCTGGAACATCATAGTGATGTTGTTTGTGAAACAGAAGATCAAATGGAGCGATATCAGCGATTAACAGAAAACTGGGATGAGGTTCCTGTGATCGTCACCACAGCAGTACAATTTTTCAATACCTTATTCAAAGAAAAGGGACGCAATATCCGGAGATTTCATAGCTTAGGCAACAGTGTCATTATTATGGACGAGGTGCAGGCTTTTCCAGTGAAACTGATACAGCTTTTTAATATGGCAGCTAATTTTCTGACACAAATTTGCGGTTCAACGGTTGTTCTTTGTACGGCAACGCAGCCATTATTGGATAAGATCAGAGAAAACCGCCTGCTTCCTCCAAAACAGATGGTCGCGGATTTGAAAGAATATGAGCCTGTGTTTCGCCGTATAGAATTTGAGGATGATACGGAACGATTTGCAGGCGGGGCATCGGAAGAACAAATCTCAGAATTTATTTTAGAAAGAGAAACCAATTATGGACAGGTGCTGGTGATTGTTAATACAAAAGCGTGTGCGGAAAAGGTGTATCATTCATTGAGTGAAAAAACGGAGGGACATCTTTTTCACTTGAGTACAAACATGTGCGCGGAACACAGGCGCATCGTGCTTGAACAGATTCAAAATCTGCTGATTCGTGGAGAAAAAGTGATATGTGTCAGCACTCAGTTGATCGAGGCCGGAGTCGATTGCTCTTTTCGCTGTGTGATACGGTCTCTGGCCGGACTGGACAACTTGATACAGGCTGCCGGGCGGTGTAACCGAAACGGAGAAGCAGAGATGGGGTATGTATATCTTGTAAGACTGTCGCCGGAACTGGAAGATGTTTCCAGAATTACAGATATACGAAAGGCGCAGGATGCCATGCGCCGTCTTCTGATAAGGATTCATCAGAAACCAGATGAGTTGGATTTCCGCCTTGACTCAGAAAAAGCTATTGACTGCTATTACAAATTTTATTTCTACGACAGGCAAAATGAGATGAATTATCCAGTTAAAGTGGAGGGGGTCTCTACCAATCTTGTTGATCTGCTTTCCGGAAATCAGAGTTTTGCCAAGGGTATAAGAGGGATTTATTTAAAGCAGGCTTTCCGCAGTGCAGGCGAAGCATTTGAGGTGATTGAGGAGCATGCCGGGGCAGATGTGATTGTCCCGTTTGGACAGGCTCCAAATTTGTTAAATGCATTGCGGGGAGCGGAGGAGATCAAGGATAAAAAACGTATTTTGAGGCTGCTGCAGCGGTATTCGGTTTCTCTTTCCGATACACAGCTTCGCAAACTTGGAAATGCAGTATATAAAGTGGAAGAAGACAGTATTTTGGTACTCGCAGATGGATATTACAGTGATGACACCGGAGTAACAGAGTATGCGGAGAAGATGCCAATGCTGTTTTGCTAAAAAATTAAAATAATATATTGGAGGTGCAGGGAGTGGAAGCGAAAATCAGAAATTCCGTTGAATTTCAGGTGAGCGGTGCGTATGCACTGTTTTCGGATCCGGTTACCAGAGTAGGCGGAGAGAAATGCACATATCAGATTCCTACCTATGAGGCGCTGAAGGGGATCATGCACAGTATTTATTGGAAACCTACCATTACGTGGATCATTGATGAAGTGCGGATCATGAACCCAATTCAGACAGAGACGAAAGCAATAAGGCCAATTTCTTACAATGGGGGAAATGATCTTTCTTATTATACCTATTTAAAAGATGTTTGTTATCAGGTGCGGGCGCATTTTGAGTGGAATGAAAATCGTCCGGAACTCAGGGAAGACAGAAATGAAAACAAACATCATAATATTGCAAAGCGTATGATCCAGCGGGGGGGCCGGCGGGATATTTTCCTTGGAACCAGAGAATGTCAGGGGTATGTAGAACCATGCGAGTTCGGCAAGGATGAGGGATATTATGACAATATGCCTGGTGAGCTGGCATTTGGATTTATGTACCATGGCATCACCTATGCGGATGAGGCGATACTAGAGGAAGATAAGGGAAAAATGACGGTTCGCTTCTGGCGGCCAGTGATGAGAAATGGGCGCATCCATTTTGATACCCCGGAAGAATGTACAGAAAAACGTCACATTCACGATATGCCGATAAAAGAATTCCCGGACAAAAAATTTAGTGGATTGCGGGAATTTGAGGAAGAAGCAATCTGGTGATATGTCAAGAGGGAATTTGAAAAGATTTTGATATGTTTTTCAGACAAAAAGGTAACTTTAATAAACCTGTGCTTTAAAGGAAACATAGGTTCGACTATTCGGATTCTTT
>CACYXH010000103.1 GCA_902778245.1 uncultured Lachnospiraceae bacterium
CAAACAGCACATACAGAGAGACAGTATGTAGTAAATGGCGAATTAAATCTGCGGTAAAGGTGCCGTAGGTGGGAACTATAATTCGACGCCTGACAGTAAGCGGAGAGTCTATTTTCGATGGATATACCGTTATTCCGTACGATGTTGATGGCACAGAAATCAACATCGGTTATGTTGGAATGTCTACGCCGGAGACCATTGCGAAATCTACTCCGACTTATTTCCAGGACGAAGATGGAAATTACATTTATGGTTTCAGCGCTGAGACACCGGATCAGCTGTATGATACGGTACAGGCTTCCATCGATGCAGCGAAAGAGGATGGCGCGGATGTGATCATCGCAGTAGGTCATATGGGTGACCGCGGTGTTGAGAGCGACTGGTCTTCTATCAGTGTAGTTGCCAATACTACCGGTATTGATGTATTCCTGGACGGTCATGCACACAATGAAATTCCCGGTGAAGTTATCACGGACAAAGAAGGCAAAGACGTTATTCTTTCCTCTACCGGAACGAAGCTGAACAATATCGGTGTGCTGAAGCTTTCTGTTGGCGAGGATGGAGAAGTGACAGCAACTACCGGTCTGGTAAATGAACTGACAGAAGAAGAACTGGCATCTGATGCATATGCAGAGATGGACGAGGCGGTACAGGAGATTCAGGCTCAGTATGAGTATCTGTTTGTAAAGGTGGGAAGTCTGGATTACTTCCTGACGGATGCATACCGTATTCAGGGCGGCGCAGACATCGGTTTCCTGAACGGTGGAAGCATTCGTGCTAATATTGACGCAGGTGATATTGTTTACATGGATCTTATCACGGTAATGCCTTGGAACTCTGAGACAGGAGTAATCGAAGTTACCGGTCAGCAGATCCTGGATTGCCTGGAGATGGGCGCTCATTTGTATCCGGAAGAGTGCGGCGGATTTATCCAGCCTTCCGGCCTGACCTACACGATCGACACCACGATTCCGTCCTCTGTCAATGTGAACAGCGATGGCGAGTTCGTTTCTGTGGATGGCGAGTACCGGGTGAAAGATGTCGTGATTGGCGATGAACCTCTGGATTTGGACAGAACCTACACGTTGGCTATCGATAAATACTATGCTCAGGAGTACGGCGATGGCATGACCATGTTTAAAGGTTCTAAGGTACTTGACCCGGCAGAAGGGGAAGAGTGGAAGATTGACCACGATGTAGTGATTGATTTCCTGGCATCACTTGGCGACAAGGTTGGTGATGAGTACGCGAATCCTTATGGACAGGGACGCATCAAGCTGATCACGGAAGAATCAAAGGAAGCGGCTGCGAAAACGGAGACGGAGGAACCTCTGTTGAACAAAAATGTCCAGGTGGGGGATACTATTTTATTTGGCCGATATGAGAAGGATAACAATAAATCCAACGGGGCAGAGCCGCTGGAGTGGCGCGTTCTTGACAGACAGGATGATCGTATTATGATGATCACCAGTTACTGTATCGACTGTCAACCTTATGATAAGGGCAATTATGCTTCCTGGGATATGACATGGGAAACCTGCAGCCTGCGGACCTGGCTGAATGGCACTTTCTTTGAAACTGCCTTTAATGAGAGGGAGCAGGACATGATACAGGAGGTCACGGTTCATACTCCTAATAATCCTTCTTGGGGAACATGGGGAGGAAACGATACGGAAGACCGAGTTTTTCTGTTGGATTTTGATGAGGCTGAGAGCCTGTTCCCGTCTAATGAGGAGCGACTTGGGTTTGGAACCGACTATGCAAAGGCTCAGGGCATAGATATAAGAGAAAATGGCGCCTCATGGTGGTGGCTTCGCTCGCCTGGAATAACACAGACCAGCGCAGGCGCTGTCTACGGACAAGGGGCAGTAAACAGTGGTGGAAAAGGATTTCTGGGGTGGCCTGAGATTATTGGGGTGCGTCCTGCTGTCTGGATAGAATTAGATGATAATAGATGAATACTATACCTATTCACCAAATGTGCAGCAGCCGGTTACTCGCCTGAATGGGAAATATCTTATAGGTTGATGACATACTTGTCCGCGGATACACAGAAGGAAGGGAGAGGATAGTGTGTTTATATCAGAACGCAAGAAAAAAATTGCCGGGATAATATGCCTCTTTATTGTTTGCGCTGCGGCTTCAGAGCGTGCAGCTGCTGTGACAGAACAGTATATAGGTCATATAGGAGGTGTGTGTGGAATACCGGAACATAATGATGTTCAGCCACAAACATTAAGCACAGCGGAGGGCGACAGCAGTTTTTATCTGGACGGTACGATAGTGCCTGACAATGGCTATATTTTGCCAAATAGTGATATTCATTATTACACGATTGAGGAATTGACCAAACTGACCCATAAAGGAGTGCGGTACGCAATCAACGAGATTTACGCTGAAAATGGATATACCTTTACTCAGAAAAAGGAACTCAAAAAATATTTTGGCGCGCAATCCTGGTATAACGGCGGCGATACCTCAGATCAGAACCTGGTCAAATCCAGGATGAATGATTATGAAATTCAAAATATTGATTTGCTGCTGAAACTGGAAAATGAACTGTGGGGCGGAGAGTACCAGTTAGATTGATAAAAGTCATCACCGAAAAGGAGAAAGAAATATGGATTACAACAAATTATGCATCAATTGCATGCATGAAAAGTCGAATGACTCACATGTATGTCCGCACTGTGGCTTTGACGACCGGACCTATACCTATCCGCCATATGTGCTGCAGCCGTTTACTCCCCTGAATGGCAAATACATTATAGGAAAGATGCTGGGAGCAGGAGGATTTGGAATTACTTATATTGCGATGGATACAGCACTGGACAAGGTAGTCGCAGTCAAAGAATTTTTTGTACAGCAGAGTATGTATCGGCACACAACGATATCTTCAGATGTGACGGTATCTACAACATCTCATGGGCAGCAGAAAATATACGATGTAAACCGGATAAAATTTGAACAGGAAGCCAAAACACTGGCAAGATTGTCCAACACACCAGGGATTGTCCGGGTTTATGATTATTTCCGGGAAAATAACACTTCCTATATGGTGCTGGAATATCTTTCTGGAATGACGCTGAAAGATTATGTGAAGCGGCAGGGAGGAAGGCTCTCTTATGATGAAGTAATCGGGAAACTGACTCCCGTTATGACATCTCTGGATATGCTCCATAAAACGACTATGACTTCTGATGCGGAACAGGACAACCTTTCTGCTGGCAGACAGAGCGGTATCATCCATAGGGATATCAGCCCTGACAATATTATGGTTTCGGATGAGGGCAAACTTACATTATTTGATTTTGGAGGAGCAAAGATACAGCATGAAGTGAAATCCTATGTTATTCTGGCCAAAGCCGGGTATTCTCCTCTGGAACAGGTACAGTCGGATGGGGAGACCGGACCGTGGGTAGATGTGTATGCGATGGCGGCCACGATCTACTATTGTCTATGTGGCCATATTCCGGTGGAATCTACACGGCGGGCTTCTGACGGAGATACTCTTGCAAAGCCTTCAGCAGAAGGAATCAAACTTACTGCTCGACAGGAGCAGGTGCTATTAAAGGGGTTGGCATTGCGGTATAAAGATCGTTATCAGTCGATGGAAGAATTCCGAGATGCACTGTTAACGGCTTCTGGTTCTTCGCCAAAACCAGTTAAAATGTTTGCAGTTCTGATTCCCATTGTGGTATCTGCTCTGGCGGCAGTAGTTATTTTTGCGGCAAGAAATATAGGCAGCAATAACATGGTAGCCAGTAATCAGAGGGGACAGGTGGAAACACAGTTCCAGATAGAGAATGGAGATGAAACTATCACAGAGGAGCTGAAAGAAGAAGCAACGCAGAAGTCTACGGAGGAGCTAATGGAAGAACCCACAGAAAGACCTACGGAGGAACCAACAGAAGAACCCACGGAAAAGATCACAGAGGAGCCAACAGAAGAGCCTACGGAAAGGATTACAGAACAACCCACAGAGAAGAAAAAGGCTGCGGAAGATATTATCTCGGAGTATAATCGGGGACTTCTCACTTTTAATGAAGCAGCAGCCCAAATGGAAGACAGCGATTCTCCAACAACCGGAAAGGAAACACTGGACCGGTTGAAAGAATCTAAAGAAGCATACAGAAAAGGCAATCAGTATGCGGAGGATAGTAATATGCAGAAGGAAGCTCTTGAGCAGTATGGGAAGGTTATCGAGGATGATATCAATTATGAGGACGCTCAGTCTCAAATCAGTGAAATCTGCAACTGGCAGGTGGTTAATTGCAAAAATGATGTGAGCCAATTGGTATCAGAGAAGAAATATGACGAGGCTCTGGAATGCATCCAGAAAGCAAGAGAGATAGTACCGGATGATGTGGAACTGATTTCTCTTTGGGATAAGACTGTGTCTGAATATTCGGAGTATGCAGCGAGAAGGGCAGATGTGTTGATAAAAGAAAAAGAGTTTGACAATGCCAGAGAAGTTTTGAAAAAAGCTTATACGGCAACAGGGGAGGATGAATTGCTGGACAAGATGAATGATGTAGATGAAATGGAGACATCTTTTCAAAAAGCAGAAGAAGGAATCCATCAGTATGATCTTTATTATACAGATGGAACCTGGGAAGACGCGCTGCGTTCTTGTCAGGACAAAGGTGGTTATCTTGTACATATTAACAGCCAGGAAGAACTGGATTACATCATCGAGGGGTTGGATGGATATGAATTGCGCAACACAAGATTTTATATAGGAGCGCGGAGAGATTTGCCGGATACTCAGTATTACTGGGTGGATGAAAACAATTCTCTTTATGGAGATGCCATTAATAATAAATCGTGGTGGTTAACGGGAGAACCAAGTCTATACGATGCTAATGACAGCAGAAAACCAGTGGAAAATGTAGTGGAATTATTCTTTAGTACAAAGGAAAACCGTTGGGTATTGAATGATATACCAGATGATTTGCCGACCTATGTCAGCAGTACCGGAAAGAATATTGGCTTCATATGTGAATTTGATGATGAATGATGACAGATTAGTAGCTGAAGATACGAGGTGTTGTGTGATGAAAAAGAAAAAGAGTTTTCACAGGCTGTCGGGTGAGCTATGTTGCCTTTGTTTAGTTCTGGGATTTGCCATGAATTCTTTCGGAGCAACAGAGCGGTATATTGGAAGCATTGGAGGGGTATTTGGACTCCCAGAAAAAAAGCAAGATACTGTGGCAGGGATATCTGTAAACAAGTGGTATATGATATCCAGCACATATGAAGAAGGAATCGCAGTACGAATCGGGCCTTCTGCCGAAGAAGAACTTCTTATCCGTATTCCATACGGGACACTGTTTTTTGTAGATGTGAAGGACGGTGTGTGGGGACATACTACCGTAAAAGGTTATACCGGATGGATTCACCTAGACTATGCGAAGGAGATAAATTCACTGGACACAAAGACAGGTACCGGGTGGTATCAGATTTCTTACAAAGACGAGGATGGGATTGCAGTGCGGACCGGTCCTTCAGCAGAGGAAGAATTGCTCATCCGCATTCCGTATGGGACGAACTTCTATGTAGACGCAGTAAGTGGTATATGGGGGCACACCACCGTAAATGGCTATACCGGATGGGTGCATTTGGATTATGCAGAAGAGGTAAGGTAGACTTGAATATGTTGGGTATGATAGCGTCCTTTTTGCTGTCTTTCACAAGCGCTGTTTCAGGCAATATAAAAATAGCCAATGTTATTGATGGTACAGACAGTATTTGCGTTCAATTTGGAATTGAAGAATCATCCTGTGCTATATATAAGGCAGAAAGTATACATGGGGATATGATTTACTCTGACACTTCCAAAGTGGGAAATTATGTTTCGAATCCAAATGGCTGGGTTGTGCAAAGCGATTATTCCGATTCGGGGAAGTTGATGGATGAGGAAGCATTGGTTACTTATCTGAATAATAACAAGGATACATTAAGAGGAACAACGACCACACTTCTTAAGATAGAAGATGATGGATATATCTATGATGATGGTATTGACTACATGTCAGTTCTCGGTGACAGCATCAGTACTTTATCCGGTGTGACCGATGTTGCCGGTTATAACAACAAAACAGCCGACAACGCAGCCCGCTATTATGACCCTGAGACGGGGATAAATTATAGTGGGGCAACTTTACCATTGTCAAGAGAGCAGACCTGGTGGGAACAGGTGGCCGACCAAACGGGACTGACTCTTCTTGTCAACAGTTCCGTCCGAGGAGAACTCGTCAGGGATGGGACGAAAAGACGAGGCGAACTGTGCGCGGACAAAGATATCCAGGGAGAAATGCATGTTAATACTGCGCCGGATGTAATCTTTGTATACCTTGGAACAAATGATTACCGAACCAGTAGTATGACAGCGTCTGTATTTTATAAAAATTATTACAAGATGCTGAAGAAATTAAGTGGGAAATACATGCATGCGAATATTTACTGCATTGACATCACTGACTGTTACGTACCATACCTTACGGATGAACTGTTTATTGATCAGGAAGTCGGTGTTACTTTGGAAAGCTGGGATGGCATTAGTTACAGGCTTCAGCATTTTGACGCGCAAATTGATAGGGCAATACGTAAAGTTAATAAGAAAAATGGAGATGCCAGAATACACCTTATAAAACTTTCCAATCAAAATTACACAATGATGCAGACACTGAATTTTCTGGAAGATGAGGACATGACGGATGCTCTTTCTATCAACAGCGGAGTTGGAAGAACCTGGCTTAGTCTGCATCCGGGGCCTGAAGGACATACAATTATAGCGGACGCGGTGTTGGCAGTACTTGACGGAAGTCAGGTGCCGCGGGAAGAAACCATCCTGTCGAACCGGTTTGACAGTGGTGCATCAGGAGTGGATGCGGAAACTCCGGCTTCCAGTAATGTGTGGAAAATCAGAACGACAGATGCAGAATATCTTGAAGATGATACAGAATTATACTTGGATCGGTATGAGGCGGTTGAAGACATCACAATAGAAAAAATTCAAGTTCCTGTAATTTGTGTGTCAGACGGCACATTGTGGGAGGTGCTAACCGCACTTTGATTTCGGTGAAAACACCTTCCCGATCGTGCCGTATCGGAACCTAACGCAGACTTC
>CACYXH010000104.1 GCA_902778245.1 uncultured Lachnospiraceae bacterium
TCCGGATTTGCCTCTTTGAAAGCTGCGATCTGCTCATTTGTGAAATCTACAATGTTGTCAGCGACCCACACCTTAATCTCATCTGCGAATGCGCTTGTGCAGAAAAGGGCTGACGCCACAACTCCTGCAACCATGAATTTTACTGCTTTTTTCATCATTGAATATCCTCCTTTTTATTCAGGTTGTACACCATAAACCTGTTGTTTCAATAAAATTTTAACATTCCTTACAAAGGTCTGTCAATCAAAATATATATTTTTTATAAAATTCCAGCAATACGAATAAATCTTTTTCTTTGATGAAATCATCGCTGCTTCCATCAGAATTTAAATACCGCCACGCCGTAGGCCGGAAGATCATATGCGAAGGAGTAATCCTGTCCATCGCATTCAACAGCCTCCGCCTTATAAACCTGGGGCTGCTCCTTTCCGCTTCCGCCATACTGGGCATCGTCACTGTTCAGTACCAAGGTGTACTGTTTTTTCTTTTTCACACCCACACGGTAATCCGGTCTGGCTACCGGCGTAAAGTTGATCACAAACAACAGATTGCTCCTGCCGCTCTTAGAATGGCGCAGGAAGCTGAAAATGCTGCGGTCGCTGTCATCCGGATTGATCCACTCAAAGCCCTCCGGGATGCAGTCCGCCTGATACATAGCCGGCGTACTGTTGTAGAGGTGGAGCAGATCCCGGACATAATTCTGCATTTGCTGATGACGGTCTTCCGCCAGCAGATACCAATCCAGTTCCCTGGCCTCACTCCACTCCTGAAGCTGTGCGAAATCCTGCCCCATAAACAGCAGTTTCTTTCCCGGATGACCCATCATGAAAGAATAACCTGCTTTCAGGTTGGCAAACTTGTCATCATAATATCCCGGCATCTTGTTGATCATGGAGCACTTCAGATGCACTACCTCGTCATGGGAGAGCACCAACACATACTTTTCAGAATATGCGTAGGTCATGGCAAAGTTCATCTTATTATGGTTGTATTTCCGGAAATACGGATCCAGCTTCATGTATTCCAGGAAATCATGCATCCAGCCCATATTCCATTTCATGGTAAATCCGAGACCATCCTCCTCCGGCGCAGCCGTCACTTTCGGCCATGCAGTGGACTCCTCGGCAATCACCATAACCCCCGGATGTTTTTTCTTCATAATACTGTTCAGGTGCTTAAAGAACTCGATGGCTTCCAGATTCTCATGGCCGCCGTAGACATTCGGCACCCATTGCCCATAATCCCGGCCATAGTCCAGATACAGCATGGAGGCCACCGCGTCTACCCGCAGGCCGTCCACATGAAAATGTTCCACCCAGAAGAGTGCATTTCCGATCAGGAAATTCTTAACCTCGTTTTTCGCGTAGTCAAACACCTTCGTTCCCCAGTTGGGATGCTCGCCCTTGCGGGTATCGGCATACTCGTATACGCAGGTTCCGTCAAATTCTGCCAGACCATGGGCATCCCTTGGGAAGTGAGCCGGAACCCAGTCCAGGATCACACCTATGTTATTTTTATGGAAATAATCCACCATGTACGCAAAATCCTGCGGGCTTCCATATCTGGAAGTCGGGGCGTAGTATCCGGTCACCTGATATCCCCAGGAACCATCAAAGGGATGCTCCGCAATTCCCATCAGTT
Source organism: uncultured Lachnospiraceae bacterium (assembly GCA_902778245.1). Lineage (GTDB taxonomy): Bacteria > Bacillota > Clostridia > Lachnospirales > Lachnospiraceae > Merdiplasma. Next base: position 1,642 of record CACYXH010000104.1, read on the forward strand.
CCACATGGGTATAGCCCATCTTCTTCACATATTCCGTACAGGAATGGGCAAATTCACGATAGTTATAAAATCCGGTATCCCACTCCCCATGAGGATGTCTCATCCAGCTGCCCGGATGTACTTCGTAAATCGCTATGGGGCTGGTCTCGGGTTCGAACTTATCCTGCTTCCTCATCCATGTGGCATCCCCCCAGGAAAGGTTGGAGATATCCGTCACCACAGAAGCAGTTCCGGGGCGGAATTCCGCCGCATTCGCAAAGGGATCCGCCTTGTAAAGTTTCCTTCCGTCTCTGGTGTAGATCAGAAACTTATACACATCCCCCAGGTGTGCTTCCGGAAGGAAAAGATCATAAATGCCCAGAGGATCCTGACGGTTCATGGGGTTGCGCCCCTCGTCCCAGCCATTGAAGCTTCCGATCAGATGCACAGCCCCCGCATTAGGCGCCCAGACCGCGAAATAAATCCCCTCCTGTCCGTCCTTCACCACATGGTGAGCGCCAAGTTTTTTGTAAATCCCGTAATGTACCCCCTGTCCGAACAGATACTGATCCAATTCGGTAATGAACCCCGTTTCCTCCGGCTTCGGTTCATTCGCTGTTTTCGTTTTCGCCGTTGTCTTCGTTGCCATAATCTCCATCCTCTCCTGTTTTATCGTTTCCCGTAGCGTTCTTATTATTTAAATAACCAACTTTAACAACCAATACTAATTAATCTGCAGCCCCCCGGCGGAACGGTAATATGTATCTGTTCATATTCCGGTTCCAATATCTCGCCAGTTTCAATGTCCCGCATCCGGTCTGCCTGCACGGGCATCCGGATCCAGAATTCCGCATCGTTATCATCATTATTTACAGCCGTCACCACTGCTGCCGCTCCGTCAATCCTTGCAAAAGCATACTGTCTGGTAGTCAATGTCAGTTCCCGATATCTGCCCGTGGCAAGCACCGGATATTCTTTTCTGGCCTTTCCCAGCAGCGCGATCCACTCTTCCAGCCATGGAATCGGCGGGTTATTCTTTATCTCCTCCAGTTCCAGAGCCGGGCGCAGATCGTTATCGCCGTTTTCCTTCCGGCCTTCCACACCCCATTCCGATCCATAGTAAACAGATGGCAGACCCGGCAAAGTGTACAGCAGTCCGTAAATTGACTTTAAATGGCTTCTGTTGTTTAGCCTGTTCACAATCCTGGACACATCATGGTTGTCCACGAAGCTGTATAGAACTCTTCCTCTATAAATGCCGCCGTTCTCATCAAACTGCCGGCGGATGGTATGGGCGATCTCAAAGTAATTATGATCATTATGCCCCGAATACAACCCCTTATGCAGTTCATAGTTTGTCACGGAGTGGAGGGTCTGTGGGTTGGCCCAACGGGCGTAATCACCGTGGATCACCTCGCCCATCAGCCAGAAGTCCTCTTTTTCATTTCCCGTAACCCATCGCATTTCTTTCATGAAATCAAAATCCAGGCAGTCCGCGCAATCCAGGCGGATGCCATCAATATCGAACTCCCGGATCCAGAAACGGATCACATCAAGCAGATAGTCTTTCACCTCCCTGTTTTGCAGATTAAGATTAATCAGATCCCCGCAGTTTCTCCAGGATTCATAGCTAAGCCCGTCATTCCAGGCATTATTTCCTCCAAACCAGATCCCTTTGTACCATCCGCAGTATCGGGAATTCTCCCGGTTCAGCCTGATATCCTGAAAAGCGAAAAACTCCCGGCCGGTGTGGTTGAACACACCATCCACCACCACCCGGATACCCAGCTCATGAGCCCTATCCACAAAATGACGGAAATCCTCATTGTCCCCCAGCCGCCGGTCCACTTTCTTATAATCAATGGTGTCATAGCCATGGGCGGAGGACTCAAACAACGGGCCGATATAGATTCCCTCACAGCCCAGTTCCCGGATATGGGACAGCCACCCGTCCAGTTTCGGAAGGCGGTGCACCGTCTCCTCCTGGGTATTCTGCCGCGGCGCCCCGCAAAGTCCCAGTGGATAGATATGGTAAAAAGCCGCCGTATCATACCATTTACTCATTATATATAACCTCCTATGAAAAAATGCCATGCATAAACTGATTTACCAGAGCAAATAACTGCTCTTCTCCGATCTTCTGCTCACCCTCCTGCTCATCGTAGAGCACCGTGAGATACTGGTTCATCACTCCGATAAAACTGATGGCAAACTGCTGCTGTCTCCCGTGCATATTTCCCAGTTCTTCGGCACAGCCCTCAAAAGCGCTGACAAATGCCTGGTAAATTTCCTGATAATAGGGCTTTGCCGCCTGATAGGCTTCATTCTCTCTTGCAGAGTAAAACAGTGCCATCAACAACATATAAAATTTGTGTTCTTCCTGAAAAAACTGGTAATATACCTCCGCCAGAGCATACAACTTCGCCCTGATATCCTCATCCCGCGCAACAGCCTTTGTAAGTCCGGGCCTTAGCTTGTCAAATTTTGTATCCAATATCGCCTGCAAAAGTCCCAGCTTGCTTCCAAAGTAATAGTAAAGCGTGGGCTTCGTGATGCCGGCCCGCTCTACGATCTCCTGCACTCCCGCAGCATCATATCCTTTGGAATAAAACAGTTCCTCCGCACACTGCATGATTCGTTCTCTGTTTTCCATTGCAAAACTTCGCCCCTTTCTCATCTATTATACCGTTCGGTATATTAAAAGTCAACAGCAGATTCATATATTTCAAAATTTCGTTTGACAAGCGGTTTTCATGTTGTTAAAATTTAGTCTAGGTAACTATCAACTTTATTTTCTATTTTTCAAAAAAGGAGAAAGAGAAATGAAATTCACAAAAACTTTAGCAGTTGTTGCCATGACTGCAGCTATGGCGGTAGGCTCCGTGCTGGCAGCAGGCGCAGCCGAACCGGTTGATACCGCTGACCTCAAGGTAGGTTTTATCTTCGTTGGCGATGAGCAGGAAGGTTACACCTATGCTCACATGCTGGGGCGCGACGGTATGATCGAAGCTCTGGGGCTTTCTGAGGATCAGGTCATCAGCAAGTACAACATCCCTGAGGATGAGAGCTGTTATGACGCGGCAGTAGACCTTGCGGAGCAGGGATGCCAGATCATCTTCGCCAACAGTTTTGGTCATGAGGATTACATGATCCAGGCTGCTTCCGAGTATCCTGAAGTTCAGTTCTGCCACGCCACCGGCTATCAGGCAGCATCTTCTGGGCTGGAAAACATGCACAACTACTTTACTTCCGTATATGAGTCCCGTTATGTATCCGGTGTGGTTGCCGGTCTGAAACTGGCAGAACTCTACGGAAAGGACACCGATGCGAAGATCGGTTATGTAGGCGCTTACTCCTACGCAGAAGTAAAATCCGGATTCACCGCTTTCTATCTCGGCGTAAGATCTGTTTGCCCGAATGTCACCATGGAAGTGAAATACACCGGCTCCTGGGCTGATCAGGCTCTGGAGAAGGAGACTGCCGAGGCTCTCATCGCAGACGGCTGCGTACTGATCAGCCAGCACGCGGATACCACCGGTGCTGCTGCTGCCTGCGAAGCAAACGAGATTTATGATGTAGGTTACAACGTATCCATGCTGGATGCTGCTCCGAACTATGCTCTGACCTCCGCTTCCATTAAGTGGGCTCCGTACTACACCTACGCAGTAGAGAGCATCATCAACGGAGAAACCATCGACACTGACTGGTGTCAGGGCTACGCTGACGGCGCTGTATGGATCACTGATCTTGGTTCTGCTGTAGCAGAGGGCACCGAAGAAGCAGTAGAAGCTGCCTGGGCATCCATCCTGGATGGTTCTCTTCATGTATTTGACACCTCTACCTGGACGGTAGACGGCGAGACCATCACCACCACTGCTACCGATGAGCTGGCAGACACATACTACGGTGTAGAGTACATCAACGAAGACGGATACTTCATGGAGTCTGAACTGGCTTCCGCTCCTGCTTTTGCATTCGTTATCGACGGTATCACCGAGCTGAACCAGGTATATTAATTTCTTGCGGCATACACGTTAAGCTCGGTTAGGGGCTGTGCATTAGTCGCCTGACGGCTAATGCACAGCCTTTGTTATTATTAACGTTCTATTACAAGACATTGAGGAACTATCCTATGACAGAAAACGCAATCGAATTAAAAGGTATTTGCAAATATTTCGGCATTGTCGCCGCGAATGAAGACGTCTCTCTCACCGTCAGAAAAGGTGAGATCCTTTCCCTCCTGGGGGAAAACGGAAGCGGAAAGACCACTCTTATGAATATGCTCTCCGGCATTTATTACCCGGACAGCGGTCAGATTTTTGTAGACGGAAAGGAAGTCACGATCCGATCTCCGAAAGACGCCTATGCCCTCGGCATTGGAATGATCCATCAGCATTTTAAGCTCATCGATCTTTTTACCGCCGCAGAAAACATCATTCTGGGAATGGATGGAAAATCACCCGTTATTAATATGAAAGAAGTGCTGGAAGATATCAGTAAACTGACGGACCGTTACGGTTTCCAGCTTGATCTTAATAAAAAAGTATATGATATGTCTGTCTCCGAGAAACAGACGGTGGAGATCGTAAAGATGCTCTACCGGGGAGCGAACCTGCTGATCCTGGACGAGCCCACCGCCGTCCTGACCCCCCAGGAGACTGACCACTTATTTGAGGTACTCCGCAAAATGCGGGAAGACGGAAAGGCGATCATCATTATAACGCACAAACTCCACGAGGTGCTGGCCATCTCCGACCGCGTCTCTATCTTAAGAAAGGGACGTTATATCGGTACGGTGGACACAAAAGACGCCACAGCCCTCTCCCTGACAGAAATGATGGTAGGCGAAAAGGTTGCTCTGAATATTGATCGCCCGGAGCCGAAACATAAGCTCTGGACAGTGTGAGCTTCACCGCCATGGGCGGCGAAATCCTGGGAATCGCGGGTATCGCCGGCAGCGGTCAGAAAGAGCTGCTGGAAACTATTGCCGGACTGCAGGATGGAGAAGGAAGCATCCTTTTTACTGATCCGGATAGCGGAAAGGAAGAAGAACTCATTGGCATGGATCCCCTGAAAATCCAGAAAATGGGCGTATCCCTGGCCTTTGTTCCGGAGGATCGTCTTGGCATGGGCCTGGTGGGCGACATGGGTATGCCCGGCAATATGATGGTGCGAAGCTACCGCAGCGGCCATTCCGCCCTGTTGGAACAGAAAAAGCCCAGAGAATTGTCGGAACAGATCAAGAACGACCTGGGGGTGATCACGCCCAGTATACATTATCCGGTACGCCGTCTCTCTGGCGGAAACGTGCAGAAAATATTGGTGGGCCGGGAGATTGCCAACACCCCAAAACTTCTAATGACCGCCTATGCGGTTCGGGGACTGGATATCAATACTTCCTATTCTATTTACCACCTGCTGAATGAGCAGAAAGAACAAGGCGTAGCCGTTATCTATGTAGGCGAAGACCTGGATGTATTACTGGAACTTTCAGACCGTATCCTGGTGCTGTGCAAACATAAAGAACCCTTTGTCCGCATTGTTAAGCGGGACCGCATTCCTCTCTGGACCGCCCTCCTGATCCGGCTTGCGGCTATCCTGCTTTCCCTCCTGGTCTGCGCGCTGCTGATCTATCTGATCACCCACAGCAATCCGATCCAGGTATATCGAAGCATGGTGGACGGAGCCATCGGAACCGGCAGACGCACCTGGAATACCCTGCGCGATACGATGATCCTGCTGGCCATCGCGCTGGCCATCACCCCCGCCTTTAAAATGCGGTTCTGGAACATCGGAGCTGAGGGCCAGATCCTGGTGGGCGGTATTGCCACTGCCGCAGTGATGCGTTGCTGCGGAGAATCCCTTCCCACTGCTCTTCTGTTTCTTGTGATGATCATTGCCAGCCTGGCCGCAGGGCTGATCTGGGGACTGATCCCGGCCGTCTTCAAGGCCCACTGGAACACAAACGAAACACTTTTCACACTGATGATGAACTACATTGCCATCCAGCTGACC
>CACYXH010000105.1 GCA_902778245.1 uncultured Lachnospiraceae bacterium
CGGTAGATCTCTTCCCGGCACTCCGGATTCTCCCAGTTCAGATCCGGTTGTTTCCGATGAAACAGGTGCATATAATATTTGTCCTCATGCCCCGGCAGCTTCTCCCAGGCCGGCCCGCCGAAATAGGAACGCCAGTTGTAGGGACGCTTTCCGTCTTTTGCTGTCTCAATATAGAAATATTTTCCATACTTTCCATCAGGATCTTCACACGCCTTTCGGAACCACTCATGTTCATCCGAACAGTGATTGACCACCAGATCCATTAAAACATACATATCTCTCTTCTTTGCCTGCTCCAGCAGTTCATCCATGTCCTCCATCGTACCAAAGCGGGGATCGATATTATAATAATCCGCAATATCATAGCCCTGATCCGCAAGAGGTGAAACGTAGATGGGTGAAAGCCATATAATGTCCACCCCAAGACTCTTCAGATAATCCAGCTTACTGATAATTCCCCGGAGATCTCCAATCCCATCCCCATTGGAATCGCAGAAGCTTTTAGGATAAATCTGATATGCTACCTTATCATGCCACCATAATTTCTTCATTTCTACTCTAACCCTCCATCCTTTACCGACCGCCCCTCCTGTCTGCTCACCCTGCGATATTCCAGAGGAGTATGTCCGGTCAGCCGTTTAAATTCTGTAATAAAATGCCCCATGTTGCCATACCCGCAGGCATTAGCGATATCTACCACCGTTTCCTGGGTCTTCTCCAGCATCAGAACTGCCTGCCGAATGCGCACTTCATTCATGTATGTCACCGGAGTTTTCCCCAGTGTTTTCTTAAAAAAGCGGCAGAAATACTGTTCGTTCATGTTCATAATATCTGCCAATTCCCGAATGTAGATCTTCGATGCGTAATTTTCTCTCACATACGTCATCACCTTTTTCAGCGCTTCAATTCTGGGATCCGGCAGGGAATCCTCATAGGGCAGCTGTCCTGCCTCATACAGGGATGCCAGAATGTTCATAAGCGCCGCTTTGATCCGCAGCTGGGAAGCGGGCGTGATCACAAAACGCTGATCTTCATGAATCTTTGCTGTCTCCTGAAACACCCTCCGGATCCTGTCAAATTCCTGCTTTATCGGTTCAAATCCGGGATCCCTCTCTGTAATGATCTCCGGCAGGCGAAGACGTCCCTGCACTAAGGGATCAATCAGTTCCTTGCTGGCTGCGTCCACTCCCACTCCGGAAAGGATCATCGGGTCAAACAGCACCGCCTGTTCCTGGTATCCGACGCCGCAGTCAATGGTGTGCAATTTTACCTCAAACGGAGTTCCCTCAGGCTCACTGTCCGCGTCCGCAATATACATTGTACAGGGGAAGGTCACTGTCCCGTGGAGCCTGGTCTCCTGCAGGCGGGGAAATTTCTGTTCCGCGTTCTTTCCCATCTTTTCTACCTCTTAACGGTTCTGGCTCCCTATATGCTGATATTGCTCAGTCAGCATCTCTTAAAATAACCCTTGCCTCATAGGGCTGAAGCAAGCCAGGCTTATGCTGCTTATAATTGGAGATAAGTTCTCTGCCGGTTTCTTCCTTAAACAGTGTGCAGGGCTGCTCCTGATCCGTCCAGTTACAGGCTACCGTCAAAACCTGATTGCCCAGATGACGTGCATACGCATAGATAACGTCGCTGGCCATTAGAAGCGGTTCAAACACGCCGTACACAATAATGGGATTCTCATGGCGAAGGGCGATCAGCTTCTGATAATAGTAGAATACCGAATCCGGATCGGCCAGTGCTGCCTCTGCATTGATCTGGGTATAATTCGGGTTCACCGGGATCCATGGTGTTCCTGTCGTGAAACCGGCATTAACACTTCCGTCCCACTGCATCGGAGTGCGGGCATTGTCTCTGGCCACCGCATCAAAGCAGCGCAGCATTGTCCCTGCCGGAACCATCTTATGTTCCACTACATACTGATTGTACGCATTGATCTCCTCGATATCACGGCAGTCCTCCAGACTGGAAAATCTGGTGTTTGTCATACCGATTTCTTCTCCCTGATAAATATAGGGAGTTCCTTTCATCATATGCAGGCAGGTGGCCAGCATTTTTGCAGATACCACGCGGCAGCGGGGGCTGTCATTTCCAAACCGGGAGACTGCTCTGGGCTGGTCGTGATTATCCCAGTACAGGCTGTTCCATGCCTGCCCTTCCAACTGCGTCTGCCACTTATTCAGGATCGCCCGGACATTGGCCAGTTCAGGTTTTTGGTAAGTCCACTTCCCTACCACCTTCTGAGAGGGTTCCAGAGTATCTGTGTGTTCAAAGTGAAACACCATTCCAAGCTCCGTGCCCTCATTATTGGCATATTTCTTCGCCTCATCTATCGTCACTCCGGCTGCCTCGCCTACAGTCAGAAGGTCGTATTTGCTCAGCACCCTGCGGTTCATCTCCTGAAGAAACTCATGAACTCTGGGGCCATTGCAAACATAGGGGCCAAAATCTCCATAAATGCCATCTCTCACGACTCCATCCGGAAAAGCCTGATCCTTAGAGATCATGCTGATCACATCCATACGGAAGCCATCGATCCCCTTCTCGCACCACCAGGTCATCATATCAAACACTTCATCCCGCACTTTCTCATTTTCCCAGTTCAGATCCGGCTGTTTTTTTGAGAAGCAGTGCAGGTAGTACATTTTTGTCGCCTCATCATACTGCCATGCGGAACCGGAAAAACAGGATTCCCAGTTGTTCGGCTCCTTGCCGTCTCTCGGCTCCTTCCAGATATAGTAATCCCGGTACGGATTGTCTTTGGACTTGCGGCTCTCCACAAACCATGTGTGTTCATCCGACGTGTGATTCACTACCAGATCCATCACAATTTTGATATTGCGCCGATGCGCCTCGGCAAGCATCCGGTCAAAATCCTCCATCGTGCCAAAATCCGTCATAATGTCTCTGTAGTCGGAAATATCATATCCATTGTCATCGTTGGGGGAACGGTACACCGGCGAGAGCCAGATGACATCGATCCCCAGCTTCTCAAGATAGGGCAAATGCTGAGTAATTCCCTCAATATCGCCGATTCCATCCCCATTGCTGTCCGCAAAACTGCGGGGATAGATCTGATAAATGACCGCTTCCTTCCACCATGCTTTCTTATCCGTTATCTGCATAAAAAACCTCCCGTAATACTCGTGATCTCACGCTCTTATTTTTGATTCTATTATGCCGTTTCACCCTTGGAATGTCTACCCCAAATTTGTCAAAAAAATACGGGATTTTGACTTTCCAGTTTCGCCATCCAAAACTGGAAATAGGATAGCCTCGCAAGTTTACTTGCGTAGGCTATTCTGTTTGCGGTTGAAGATGTGCGGAACGCACATCAAGCCGCAGGACATCAGCCAGGCTGATGTCCTGCGGCTTGGATGGCGAAACATTCTGCGGCTAGGCTGGCGAAACATTCCTAGTTGCCGTCAAACATGACTTTAAATTTTAGAACACTACTTCCTCATGATAAACTGCCCTCTCATCCAGCAGCTCCTGATAAGTCTTCTCTTTTGCCAACTCTTCGTAGTTATCCTGATAGTAATATCCCTTCAGTTCATCCATATATTCATAGTAGTCAACTACATAAACGGTTACTTTGGATACATCCCGGTCCTGCACCGCAAACGAATCGCCAAAACCGCTTGCCAAAGGTCTGCCCTGTGCATCCAAAACGGTCACCACATAATCAACGCCCTTGCTGTAATCATAGTCAACAGAAATTTCAAACGGTGTCTGTGTTACCTTGATCTCACCAATATCACAGGCATCGTCTGCATTGACCGTTTTCGTCACAGTGTCGCTGTGATCTACCGTCACATCGAACGAGAACTCCCATGCACCGTCAAACCACCAGTTCTCATAGGCGTTCGGGAATTGGTTTGCCTCCGGGTATCGTTCATTGTACTGATTCCACATTTGAGTGAATAGCTGATGTTCGATTTCCTTTTGTTCCTCTGTATAGGTTTCATACGCTTCATCTACGGGTTCCAGGCCATTGTCCTTCAGCGCCTGATCATACTCTGCCTGCAGGTCCTCCGGCATATCCGGCGCTGTACTCTCCGGCAGGTCTCCTATGATCTGACCAATGCTCAAGTCCACCGTGAACTGTTCCGGAAGTTCCACCGTCTTATAGTTTTCCTCCGAATCCGCCCATGTCAGCGTCTCATCAAGTTCTATCCGAAGCACTCCCGCATAAGTATGATCGTCGATCATTTTACCGTCCAGATACTCAAGACCTGGAATTTCCTCGGTATTATAACTGAATTTCCAATTATCTTTCAGGCAGATAATTGGCTTTTGGGACAGATCCAAAAACGTCTCTGGGAACTCATCTTCTGCCTGTATCAGCATACTCAGATACAATGCCTTTTCATTGCAATACATTTCCGACAAAGTCACCGTCACGCCATCCACCGTTTTAGAATAAACGGCATCGTTCTTCTCGTCCGCCTCCGTCGTTTCCTGTAACACAATATCGCCGCTTGCCTGCTCCTCCAGCGGCTGTACATATTTCTCATAATCGCCGGAAAAACCAAGGGAATTCCCCAGTTCTTCAAATACATGCCCTACCAGCGGAACTTTCGACGCAAGCGCCGGATTCGCGATGCACACTCCCGAAAATACTGCAGCTGCCGCCGCTATGCTTCCCAACGTTCCATATAATCCTCTGTGACTCTTTTTTCCCATATGCTTTTCTCCCCTTTCAAATTCCGCGGAAGCCGACATTTGCCGAACCCGCTCGCAGGCATTGGTCTTTGCCGTTCTTACGTTATCCGGAAGAGGCACTTTCTCCTGCATCATCTCCCGGATCTGTTTCTCAGACGCCTGATCAATATCCATAGGAAAACTTATTTTCTTCATTCAGGGACCTCCTTGCCTGTTCTCTTGCACGTTTCAACCTAGTTTTTACCGTGTTCTCATTCATGTCCAGCAGAGACGCGATTTCTGAAATCGACAGTTCATCCGCATAGAACAGCGTCAATATCAGATGGTAGCGCTCGTCCACCAGAGACAGCAGTTCATCAAATCTTGTACGCTGCATCCCGTCGTCATGAACCGGGATCTGGGTCATCTCCCCGCTCCTGTCAAAATGGTCGTAATGCCGCAGGATCTGATAACATTGATTCATCAGGACCCGCATCAGCCATGTTTTGAAATACTGCGGCTGCCGCAGTGTGTCGATTTTTTCATAGCAGGTCACAATGGTATCCTGCATTGCGTCTGCCACATCCGCATCATTTTTCAGGATAGACCAGGCGGTCTTGTACATCTGGTCACTGTAGCGTTCCATCAACTCCAGAAATGCGTCCGCATCATGCTTCATCGCACGTTTTACCAGTTGCTCCATATTGTCTCCTTTGTTTCCTGCCGGTCCCTCGTTTTCAGTCAGGACCGGGTTACGTGTACACGTTTTGCTTTTACATCCATTAGATGGGGAAAGCGGAAAAAAAGTTTCAAATTATCATAGTAGCAACCCCGCAGACCATATCCATACATCCTGGCTTGCGGGGTTTTACTTAAATCATCTTCATATATTTTTTGCGCTCATCCAGCGGAATCTTCAGCATCTCCATCACCTGTTCCGGCGGCAGCTTTAAAGAAGCAATCAAGCTACGCACGGCATGGAGTAACCCTTCTTCTCTTCCTTCTTCCTTTGCCTCTTCCCTCTGCACCTCAATATCCGTTTCATAATCATATTCATCCAGCAACATATTGATCACCTCACTGCTTTTTCGCGTCAAATAGTCTTTTAATATTCCTTTTTGAATGCATTCTTTTACTGCATTTTCTATCGCATTTTTTGAACCTCTATATGTCCTCACGCGTTCAACAAATTCACTGTATTCCCTCAGAATATCACATTTCTTCAGTATCGGATGTTTCTTTTCCGTATTTATATTAATAACCCTTACACTAAGATCCAATTCCGGATCAACGTTATTTCTGCCATCTTCTCTGGATCTGTATAATGTGTTCCATACAGCGCATTATACAACGACAGGATATTTCTCTTTGCAGTTACATCATGATAAAACAAATCGCAAAATACACTGTCCTTATACTCTCTATTCTCTGTCGCCAATTCGTTTTGCACCTCCCATTATATTATTTGTCCATATGGGGAATGCGTAACCGATTGGTTCAGAATGTTCCCAGATATGTAATTTTATTTTATCAGGAATATCAGTTTTTGTCAACATTAATCATATGTTATTTTTTAAATTCATAAGTATCTTATTTTTGTGATTTTTGTAGTTTGATCTATTACTGGAACATGATAGCTGAACCGCCCCCATATACGGTAAAAGCTGCTGCAACAGATGTATCTACATCCGCCATGCAGCAGCTCTATATATTCTTTTCAAGTTTTTATAGCTGCACCGTCACAAAAATGTCGTAAATTGCCCGGACAGCCGTCTCAAAGTCTTCATTGCGCACACCGATGATGATATTCAGCTCGCTGGAGCCCTGATCGATCATCTTAATATTGACGTTGGCATGAGCCAGCGCGGAAAATACCCTTCCGGCAGTACCCTTGGCCGCTTTCATCCCCCGTCCCACGATGGCGATCAGCGCCAGATTGGACTCCAGATCAATGGAGTCCGGTTTTACTGCGCGATGCAGCCCGGAGATCACGCTCTGCTCTTTTTCGACAAACTCTGACTGATGCACGATGACGGTAAAGGTATCGATACCGGAAGGCGTATGCTCAAAAGAAATACCGTTTTCCTCAAATACCTGCAATACCTTACGGCCGAAACCAATCTCCGCGTTCATCATCTCTTTTTCAATATTGATTGCGCAGAAATCCTTCTTCCCGGCAATACCTGTGATAATATATTTCGGCTGACGGCAGGTGCTCTCCACGATCAGGGTGCCTTTGTCCTCCGGACGATTCGTATTTCGGATATTAATGGGAATTCCCTCCCGTCTCACCGGAAAGATCGCATCTTCATGCATCACGGATGCTCCCATGTAAGAAAGTTCACGAAGCTCGCGGTAAGTGATCGTCTCAATCGCTTCCGGGTTTTCCACTATGCGGGGATCTGTCACCATTACCCCGGAGACATCCGTCCAGTTCTCGTACACGTCGGCACGCACCGCTCTCGCAACGATAGATCCCGTCACATCCGATCCTCCTCTGGAGAACGTCTTAATGCTGCCGTCCGGCATCGCTCCATAGAATCCCGGGATCACAGCGTTTTCCAGGTTCTTCAGACGCTGCTTTAATACTTCATTGGTCTGTTCCTCGTCAAAATTTCCTTTTTCATCAAAACGCACTACTTCCGCCGCGTCAATAAATCGATATCCCAGATAATTCGCCATTATGATACCGTTCAGATACTCTCCCCGGGAAGCCGCGTAGTCACGGCCCGCCTGCCGCATGAAGTAATCCTGAATCAGTTCAAACTCTTCCTTCAGGCTAAGTTCCAATCCCAGTCCGTCAATGATCTCCTGATATCTGTTTTCAATCACCTGCAGCTTTTCTGTGATATCTTCTCCGGCCGCTGCCGCGTCATAACAACGGTACAGCAGATCCGTT
>CACYXH010000106.1 GCA_902778245.1 uncultured Lachnospiraceae bacterium
ATCGGGGCTTCCCGTGTGGTGCAGATGGCCAGAGCGGTCACAGGCGATGAACGGGTTATTTATTTCGCGAAATACGGACGTGGGTATTATTGGTTTATGAAGTCGGCATACAAACCGCTTCGTCGTTATCTGAAAGTGTATCCGTACAGTACCGTGGTGATACAACTGGGAAATAATGATATCAGCGAAACGAATGTGGAGGGTAATTTTACAAAATATGCCGCCGTATATAAACAACTGATCAGCGATTATCCAGGGGTATCCTTCTACTTTATGGATGCTTTGCCCGGGAAACGCGGGAGTCTGAAGAATGAACTGCGTGTACAGTTTAATCAAAAACTGAAGGGGGAATTTCCAACACAGTACATCGGTGGGTATGACTATATGATGCGCAGCGGTTATAATTACCGTTCCGAAACCAACACAGCGCATTACGATGACGCTACCTACAGGAAAATTTACAAGTATATCCTTAAAAAAACAGGCTGGAAAGGGTGAAGTAAGACTTGTCATTGCATCATGATTGTGCTATTCTTTTAACAGATTGAAAACTGGATATGAGGTGATAGGTGTCAGACCTGCGGACGCAGGACTGGTGAAAAGGGAAACAGGTGAGAATCCTGTGCGAACTCGTCACTGTATCAGGGAGCGCGTAGCGCGGAAACGAAGGACCATTTCAGAATGGGGATTTCCGCATGCAGAACGATTTTGGGAAACGCTGAATTAAAATGTGTTTCATAGGATGCATAGTCACCGGGGGACCAGGAAGGCGGCGAAGCGTGAGGAACTGGAAGTCAGGAGACCTGCCTATTACTGATAGTACGGGAGCTTATCCCCAGACCACGAGTAATTGGTTGTACTTGCGATAGAACATCTGTCTTGGATTCTGCGAAGGAGCCGTTGCAAAATATATGACAAGGGTTTCCGAATGTCCATGTATACGCATCTCCGAGGCAATGGGGTCGTTGCACAATATGCATATTGTGCAACAGCCCCAGTGTCGGAAGGAGTAAGCGAACACAGGATATCGGAAACCTCTCAGTCAGGAATTTGCAGCAGCTCCTTTTTTGATCCCTATCGTATACAGGCAATCCTCCGCTGAAAGATATCCTGCTTTCGATCGATCAAGATTGGGTGAGAGACACCCGGAAAAACAGGAGGAAAAGGAAAATGAAAAAGAAAGTATTGAATGCGCTGCTGGCAGGCACTGCCATGTCCCTGATGCTTACAATGAGCGGCATCACCGCAATGGCGGATGAGACAGAAACAGAGGTGGCAGCAGAGGATGCTGAAGAGGAAGAAGAAAACTACGAGACCGGGGATGCCTCCAAGGATAATCCCAGAAACCAGGATGAGATCGGGGAGAAGGAATTGCTGGTAGTCAGCTTTGGAACCAGCTTTAACGACAACCGTGTAGCTACCATTGGCGCTATTGAGAATGCACTGGAGGAGGCGCTTCCTGATTTTTCCGTGAGAAGAGGCTTTACCGCACAGATCATTATCGATCATGTGGCAAGGCGTGACGGTGAGATTATTGATAACTTTGGAGAGGCTCTGGACCGCGCTATTGAAAACGGTGTAAAGACGCTGGTAGTACAGCCCACCCATCTGATGAATGGGCTGGAGTACACGGATGTGGAAAATGAATTGGCTGAGTATGCGGATGCTTTTGAACAGATTGCACTGGGGGCTCCGCTGCTGACCACAGATGAGGATTTTGCGGAAGTTGAGAAAGTAATCACAGAGTGGACTGCTGATTACGATGATGGCGAGACCGCTATCGTATTCATGGGCCACGGAACCGAGGCGGATTCCAATGCTATCTACGCTAAGATGCAGGAACTCCTCACCGCAGATGGATTTGAGAATTATTTTGTGGGTACAGTAGAGGCAACACCGTCCCTGGATGATGTTCTGGCCGCAGTTCAGGCCGGAGATTATAAGAGAGTAGTTCTGGAGCCGCTGATGATCGTTGCCGGTGACCATGCAAACAATGATATGGCCGGTGATGAGGATGGCGCATGGAAGAAAACTTTCGAGGATGCCGGATATGAGGTAGAGTGCCTGCTTCGCGGTCTGGGTGAAAATGAAGCCATTCAGAATCTGCTGGTAAAACATGCACAGGCAGCTATCGACAGCCTGGCTGAGTAACAAGTTAGGTAGCTATTCAAAATAATAAGGAGAGGGCTGCTGCACTAAAAATGAAAGGGAATTTCCAGAGTAGTTTTAGTGTGGCAGTCTCTTTTTTAGGAGGACCCTATGAAAAAAACACAGAAGTTAGCGGCAGTGATGTTACTTATGATCCTTGCGGGAAGCCTTTCCCTGTCTGGATTGGCGGAGGAGTCAACGGAGCAGGTGCCAGAGACTGCAAAGGAAGCGCAGGTGGCTTCCGCGGATGAAATGCTTGTCCCGGAGGAAGTGGTGGAGGACTGGATGGTACCCATCTATCCTGAAGAGTTGAAGGATGGCGTCTATGATATTAGTGTTCGCAGCAGTTCTTCTATGTTTGCGATTGAGTCATGCCAGCTGACGGTGGAGAATGGGGAAATGAATGCCGTTTTGACCATGGGCGGCAAAGGTTATCTGAAGCTGTTTATGGGAACCGGTCAGGAGGCAGTGGACGCTGACGATGAGGATTACATTCCGTTTGCGGAGGCAGAAGATGGATCCCATACTTTTGAGGTGCCGGTGAAGGCTCTGGATATGGGGATTGATTGTGCTGCATTCAGCAAGAAAAAAGAAAAATGGTATGACCGTGTTCTGGTATTTGAATCCACCTCTCTGCCTGCAGAGGCATGGAAAGAACTTAAAATGACTACGGTGGAAGATCTTGCCCTGGAAGACGGAAATTATCAGATAGCAGTATCCCTGGCGGGAGGTTCCGGGAGAGCGTCTGTGGAATCCCCTGCGGAGATCAAAGTGGAGAAGGGAGAAATCACGGCCCGTATTATTTTCAGCAGTAAAAATTATGATTATATGCTGGTGGATGGAGAAAAGTATGAGAAAGTAAATACAGAGGGAAATTCTACTTTTCTGATTCCGGTGGCAGGTTTTGACTATAATATGCCCGCAGTGGCTGATACATTGGCTATGAGTACTCCTCATGAGATTGACTATACGCTTTATTTTAATTCAGAGACTTTAGAGAAAGCTGAATAGGTTGAGAGAAACAATGAAAAGAGAGAAACATGCATCAGGGCGTTACTGGATATCTTTTCTGGCGCTTTTTCTGTTGCTTTGCATTTTATTTGTGTGGAGTATCAATTCCGGCAGCGTGGCGATGTCGCTGCCGGATATTATAAAGATTATTTTCCGGCGGGAGGGAGAGGCGACGGCTTACAATATCATCTGGCAGATCCGGCTTCCCCGTGTTTTGGCGGCTGTGATACTGGGAGGCGCCCTTTCCGTGTCAGGTTTTCTGCTGCAGACCTTTTTCCACAATCCCATTGCGGGGCCATTTGTGCTGGGAATTTCTTCCGGCGCCAAGCTGGTGGTGGCGCTCACGATGATCTGCTTTCTTAGCAGGGGCATCACAGTGAGCGCTATGATGATGGTGCTGGCGGCATTCTTTGGCTCTATGATCTCCATGGGGTTTGTGCTGGTGGTGTCGAGGAAAGTCAGACGCATGTCGATGTTAGTGATCTGCGGCGTTATGATCAGCTATATTTGTTCCGCAATTACAGATTTCGTGGTAACTTTCGCGGATGACTCGAATATTGTCAATTTACATAACTGGTCTATGGGAAGCTTTTCCGGTATGACCTGGAGCAATGTGCTGGTCATGACTGTGATTGTTTTTATCTCTGTGATCACTGTGTTTTTTATGTCAAAACCCATTGGCGCGTATCAGCTGGGAGAGGTTTATGCTCAAAACCTGGGTGTAAATATTAAAGCATTCCGGGCAGCGCTTATTCTGCTGTCCAGCATCTTGTCAGCCTGTGTGACGGCCTTTGCGGGACCGGTATCCTTTGTAGGCATCGCAGTACCGCATCTGGTGAAAAACGTGTTGAAGACATCAAAGCCGATCCTGGTGATCCCGGCCTGTTTTCTGGGAGGAGCGGTGTTCTGTCTGTTCTGTGATCTGATCGCCAGAACGCTCTTTGCCCCTACGGAACTGAGTATCAGTTCGGTGACTGCACTGTTTGGAGCGCCGGTGGTAATTTTGATCATGATTCGAAGACAGAAGGAACGATAAAGATGAAAGACTTCTTTTTCTATACAGATCAGATGACAGTGGGATACAACGGGAAACCGCTGATCCGTGAAATTAAAATTGAGTTAAACCGCGGAGAAATTTTGACGCTGATCGGTCCAAATGGAGCCGGAAAATCCACGATTTTAAAAAGTATCACGAGGCAGCTGAAACTGATCGGGGGATCTGCCTGTCTGGATCTGCGGGATATGCAGCAAATGTCGGGAAAAGAGATTGCCAGGCGGTTGGCGGTGGTACTGACGGAACGGATGAAACCGGAATTGATGACCTGCGAGGATGTGGTGTCCACCGGGCGCTATCCCTACACGGGCAATCTGGGAATTCTGGGACCGGAGGATAAGGAGAAAGTGCGTCAGGCTATGGAACTGGTGCATGCTCTGGATCTGAAAGACCGGGATTTTACCGCCATCAGCGACGGGCAGAAACAGAGGATCCTATTGGCCAGAGCTATCTGTCAGGAACCTGAAATGATCGTACTGGACGAACCAACCTCATTTCTGGATGTAAAGCATAAGCTGGAATTTCTGACAATTTTAAAAAAGATGGTGCGGGAGAGCAAAGCAGCAGTGATCATGTCTTTGCATGAACTGGATCTGGCGCAGAAAATTTCCGATCAGGTAATGTGTGTCAAGGGCAAGTGGATCCAGAAATGCGGCTCGCCGGAGGAAATCTTCACTTCAGATTATATTTGCAAGCTGTATGATATGACGGCCGGTTCCTACAACGCCGCGTTTGGATGTATGGAACTGCCTGCGCCGCTGGGAGAGCCGGAAGTGTTCATTATCGCCGGGGGAGGTACGGGGATTCCGGTGTACCGAAAGCTCCAGAGAGAGGGGATACCCTTTGCAACAGGAATTCTCCATAAGAATGATGTTGATTACGAGGCAGCCATTCACCTGGCGACACAAATTATCGCAGAGGAGGCTTTTGAGCCCATTCGGCCAGAAACGTATCAAAGAGCGCTGGAACGAATGCGAAGGTGCCGGGAGGTAATTTGTTGTTTGAAAGAGTTTGGAACCTGGAATGAAGCGAATGAGAGACTTTGGGAAGAGGCGCGGAAAGAAAAATAAATTACAACCCTCTTGACAGATCAGCGTCAAGGGGGTATATTTAACACACAATATTATATGACATATAATATTGCACCGATATAAGGATGTGAAGAGATGGTATTTAATACAGGAGCGACACTTCTCGATGCCATTGTTCTGGCGGTGGTCTCCCAGGAGACGGAGGGTACCTATGGATATCGTATCACGCAGGAGGTACAGGAAGTGCTGGGTGTCTCGGACTCAACGCTGTATCCCGTGCTACGCAGGCTCCAGAAGGATGACTGCCTGGCGGTATATGACCGGGAATGTGCAGGGCGAAACCGCAGATACTACAAGCTGACTGAGCGGGGATATTCCCAGCTCAGGCTGTATCAGTCGGAATGGCTCAGTTATTCCGCGAAAATTTCGGGAATACTGGCATCAGGGAGGAGAAAAGGATGAACAAACGTGAGTATTTAGACTGCCTGGAGCGGCTTCTGGCAGATCTGCCCCAGGAGGAGCGCCTGGAGGCGATAGAGTATTATTCAGATTATCTGGAGGAAGCCGGGCCGGACGGGGAACAGGAGGCCATGAGAAAACTTGGCAGTCCGGAAGTGGTTGCGGCTGCGGTGCGGGAAGGCCTTGGCAGTAACGGAAATGAGGGAAGTTGGACAGAAACGGGGTATGAGAGGTGGGAGCCGAGGTTTGATGCTCCGGCAAAACAGACGGATTCCGATAGGCGTGAGCATAGAAAACTGAGGATCCTTTGGGGATTGCTGGCAATTGCCCTTCTGCTGTTTCTGAAGCTTCCGTTCTTGTCCGTGTTAGGAACGATCCTTATTGCAGCTCTGATTGTTGTCGCAGTGTTACGTCGAAGCTGAGGGTAACTGCAAAATGAAAGAATATAATAAAACATGGAGGTAATCATTATGTCAAAGAAATTGTACAAATCACAGGACAATCGCATGATCTGCGGAGTATGCGGAGGAATTGCGGAGTATTTTAACATTGATGTCACGCTGGTTCGCCTGATCTGCGTGTTTCTGGGTACCACTCCGATCCGGACCCAGTTCAGCATATCGGTTATATTGTCCTTGTCAATGGTGTATTTTCGCCCAAGGTTATTGATAGGCAGCAACTCAATGAGATGACCGTTTTCTTTGACTCGCCGGAAGATCAGGCGCACATAGCCCTGGTCTTTCCAGGCGTAAGCGCCAATTTCTCCATCCTGCGGTTCAGCATTGATTACAAGCAGGGTGTTTCCTTTCAAAAAATAGGGATGGAGGGAGTAATTTGGCAGACGAAAGCCATAGTAGGACATCCCCTGAGAAAAGGAACTGCGAAAGGTTATTTTTTCCATTTTCTCGGTATCCAGGCCGTCGGAGCGAAAAAGACTTGCATCAATCAGAAAACTGGCTCGATCATAAGCCAGATCCATGTAGGGAATTTCCCGGCATTCATTGCCGGAGAGATGCAGCTTTTCTAAGACATCCATTACAGAGAGAATAACGTCTCTGTCCCGTGGCGCTGCACAGGTAATCCTCCTGTAGAGTCCCGGATATTCATTCTCTATTTTCAGAATTTCCATAATAGATGATCTGGTGGCCTGTGCGATCCGTATGACCGTGCAGACGTCAATTTTCTGCACATTGCACGCCAAAATGCGTTTTATCGTCATGTAGGGAACATCACATTTTTCTGCAAATTTCGATGCGGAGAGGTTCCATTGGGCACAGTAGCCGCCAATAAAATCCGCAATATTCCTGTTGATTTCCAAGTTCGTCAAAATTAGATTTCCTTTCATTTTTGTTAAATTATAGAATTAATATATCTTTAATTTGGTACAGAAAAACAAACCGTAATATGTTAAAACAAAAAACAAGGAATTTCAATGAAGATTTTCGCGAAAAACCGCAAAGCATGCAGTTAGCAAAAGAAAAAAATGGATAACTGTAGAAAAATGAAGCTAGTATGTCGGAGGTACAGAGATGAATCAGAATTTTGCGATACTTGGAATGTTTGACAGGAATAATATTATGAGTGTGATCAGCGGCCAGCCTGACACCTGCCGTTTTATTGTGGCTGCCGTAGATGCAGGGGTCAATACAGCCATGCCTTTGCCGGAAATCCAGACGTTGTCTAAAGAGAAAGAATTGCTGAATAACCTGGGGATCCGGAGCAACCTGTTGGGGTACAATTACATACTGGACGCGCTGCGAATGATACAAGAGAATCCCGACGCGCTGAAAAACATTACCAAAGAACTGTATCCGGAACTGGCTGTAAGGTACCGGACTCAGCCCTGCAACATTGAGCGGGCAATCCGGCATGCCATAGCGTAAGCCCTGAGAAAGGACGTCCGTCTAACGGAGAATTCCTGGCAGCGGTGGCACATTACCTGAACTATTGAAAAGAATGAATAAATAGCACAAAACAGGCCATACTCCAGAAAAGAGCATTGGGAAAGGAGCATGGTTGCTGATGTCACCAAAAGAAAGACAGGATATCTGTTGGGAAAATCTGCCCAAGCAGGAACGGATGAAATATGAGATCGCGGAGGAACTCGGCTTGCTGGAGCGCGTAAAGGAACATGGCTGGAAGTCCCTCTCAGCCAAGGAAACCGGCAGGATCGGAGGGCTGATGACCCGCAGAAAGCGCGAAAGCGAGAACAAAATATAGGAAACGAAGTTTCCTATAAAAAAGAGTCTGGCATCTAGCCAGACTTCTTCTTTTGAGATATACTGGATATGAGTTTAGTGGGACAGTTTTTGAAAGACAGTCACGAAGGATTACAGGGAATATACATGAAATATTTGGAAGAAGATTTAAAAACAGGAAATTTCAAGCAAATGTATCTTCTTTTCGGAGAAGAGGCATATCTGAAAAATTTATATAAAAACAGACTGAAGAATGCGCTGGTGGATCCGGAGGATACCATCAATCTGAATCTCTACGAGGGAAAGACCATTTCCATACCTGCAGTGATCGACCAGGCGGAGACCATGCCTTTTTTTGCGGAGCACCGGCTGATCATCCTGGAAAACAGCGGATTTTTTAAGAATGCCTGCCCGGAGTTGGCGGACTATCTCCCGCAGATGCCGGCGGAAACGGTGCTCCTTTTTGTGGAAAATGAAGTAGATAAAAGGGGAAAACTCTTTAAAACGGTAAAGTCCATGGGGCGTGCGGTGGAATTGTCCCATCAGAATGAAAAAGTTCTGACCAACTGGGTATTGCGTGCACTTCAGAAAGAGGGGAAGAAGATCACAGCTTCTGGCATGCAGCTGTTTCTGGAGCGAACCGGGGATGATATGGAACATATTAACCGGGAACTGGAGAAGTTGATTTCTTATACCTGGGGCAGGGAGGGTATCACCCGGGAAGATGTGGAAGCGATCTGTACGGTTCGTACTGAAAATAAAATCTTTGACATGATCAATGCCATGGCGGAAAAGAAGCAAAAGCGGGCGCTGGAGCTGTATTATGATCTGTTGTCCCTGAAGGAGGCTCCTTTGCGTATTTTAGCTTTGATTGCAAGACAGTTTCAACTGTTGCTG
>CACYXH010000107.1 GCA_902778245.1 uncultured Lachnospiraceae bacterium
TTTTTAGGATAAGGCTATCGTAAAAGAAAAAATCCGCCGATGCAACGGCGGAATGAAAAAACAAGAAAGGCTTCACGCGTAAGCGTGATTTGGTTCAAATTGTTGAAGATGAAGGTTTCGTAGTTGATGAAAAAAAGACCCGATTCTTATCCCCTAAAGTGCATAAGGAAGTTATTGGAGTAACGGTAAATGATGGGGTTATAAAAGCGCCTAAGGAAATGAAGAGAATGGTGAGGGCGATGATTCACTATGAAATAGTGACGGGTGACTATTCGGGTAATGAAAAAATTAGAGGATATATCGCATATATTGATTCTTTAGAGAAAAATTATCGAAATAAAATCATAAAATACATTGAAAAGTATTTAGATGATACCATTACATTGTTCCCAGAACTAGTAGAAAAATTTAATCAAAACAAATTATATAATCAAATTCCAGATATGAAACAACATGATATATCAAGTTTTGTTGATTTTGAAGATGAAACAGACTACTATAGTATGGTGGTACATGAACGAGAAGAATATTTATATAGACATGGAATTGCTTTATAAGATTTACTATGTTTCTGGCTCCATTTTGGCTCTAAAAATTGGGACCTCCCGAACTGGCGCAACACGGCGCGTTTGTGGGAACTTGGCAGACTTTATGACAAATGCTATAATAAGAAACAGAAGAATGTTATAAAGGAGGCGGCGTATGAAGGACTTAATTCTCGAAATCAGGAATCGGCTGAATGCAAGTCAGGAGGATCTGGCAAAGAAGATCGGCATTTCCTTCGCCACGGTAAACCGATGGGAAAACGGCCATTCCACGCCTAATAAAGCGATGCAGCTGCGCCTGTATGATGTGTGCAGGAACGAGGGTGTAGATCTGGAGGATATTATTGAAGAGAAGATAAAGAAGACTGTCGCGGGGCTGAATGTCGCATCAGGGAAAAAGATTCTCTATCATGGCTCCAAGTCTGGAATCAAAGGACCTATCGCTCCAATCAGCCGGGATCGCTGTGATTTTGGACGTGGCTTTTACATGGGAACTGAGTCCTATCAGCCTCTGACGCTCATCAGTGACTTTGAACAGTCAAAGTTCTATGTGATCAGTCTGGATTTGTCCGATTTGAAAGTCCTTGAAGTGAATCCTGATATTGAATGGGCCATGCTGGTGGCGTTCAACAGGGGGAAGATGGAAGGAGCCAGAGGAACCGGGCTGTATGAGCGGTATGCGGCTATGGCAAAAGGCTATGATGTGATTGTCGGCAGTATTGCCAATGACCGAATGTTTTATGTGCTGGACAATTTCTTTCTCGGGAATATTACGGACAAGGCGCTTGAGATGAGTCTGTCCGCACTTCAGCTGGGGCAACAGTATGTGGCGGTTACAGAGAAGGCGTGCAGGCATGCCGCCATTGAGACAGAGATTGAATTGTCTTATCTGGAGCGGACTTTCCTGCGTGATCTGAGCGAATCCAACCGTGTAAAAGGCGTGAATCTTGCCAATGAGATATGCAGGGATTATCGGAGGGAAGGACAATTCTTCGATGAAATCCTGAAAGAAGCGACAGGAGGTGTGAAACGTGGATAGCATCCAATTAAAACTTTGTGATATCCAGGGACGTTTATTTGAACGGTCCACTGCTTATGGCAGCGAGGGTTTCATTCGGGATTTTATGAATTCCGAAGTAGCAAGACACTTGGATTCCCCTTATAACAAACTACAGTGGATGGGTGAAGAATATCTGCTTGATGAACTGAGGGATGAAAAGAGTTTGACTCAGGACGGTGAAAAATATAATCCAGAGGTTTTATACTGGATTGGGTATCTTTATCGTTACTGGGCAAGCTCCCGGGGAGAAGCAAGCAGCAGGATATACAGGAAGGCATCGGCGAAGACCATGAAACGAAACTATCTTGCATTCCACACCTTTGATCCGGATATTGCCATTGACGATCTGATAGAGATTAACAGGCAAAAACAGAGAGCATAAACACTCACGACCTCGCTGGAAACGGCGGGGTTTTCTTGTGACCATATCCACCAGTTTCGGACCTTGTTATGAGCCTGAATTCTGGTGGATTTTTTTGCGGATTTATCGCAAACAGGCGTGGACTTTTTAGCCGTTTTGATAATATGAAGTGACTCGGTCTTTATGATGATTATTCTATTGAATGCGGTTACGAGGCAGGCTGCCTCGGGTATACGCTGTATAATCTGCATATAAATCATGCTTTCTTTATGCATAAGCGACAGTTTATCTGCATAAAAAGACCACAAGTTTTGTGCAGAAAAGAATTGACTTTCTGCATAAAAAAGAGTAAGATTATATGCAGAAAGGAGTTGCAGCCATGCACGTATTTGATTACTCATTTCTTGACAATGGGATGCTCCCTGCCGGACTGGTAAATATTACCACAGACATTTATTCCCTGAGAGCACTGTCCTTGAGCAGAAAAGAACAGTTCTCCGATGTTTTTACGGAGTTGGTGTCCATTGCAAAGGTTCAGTCTGTAAAAAGCTCTAATGCGATTGAGGGCATCGTCACCACGGATGAGCGCATCAATGAGATCGTAAATGGAAGCAGTGCCCCGTTAAACTACAGTGAACAGGAAATCGCCGGGTACAGGGATGCCCTTGCCGAGGTTCACACGGGCTACGTGAATATGGATTTTCGACAGGCAGATATTCTGCGCTTTCACGCAATTATGATGAATATTGCGGGATATGCGTATGCCGGAAAGTATAAGGAATTTGACAATGATATCATTGAAGAGGATAAGGATGGACGCAGAAGAGTCCGCTTTCATCCCACATCCGCCGCTGATACCCCGGAAGAGATGGAGCAACTTGTCCTGGCCTATCAGGAAGCACGAGATAATGCCAACATCAATCAGCTTTTGCTGATTCCATGTGTGATTCTTGATTTTCTCTGCATTCATCCTTTCAGAGATGGAAACGGGAGGATTTCAAGATTGCTTTCACTGCTTCTGCTTTACAAAAACGGCTTTGATGCCGGTAAGTATATTTCCTTTGAAGAACAAATCAACAATCGCAAGGGAAACTATTACGACGCATTGAGGCAGTCCTCCGATGGATGGCATGAGAATCAGAACGATTACTCTGCCTTCATTATGGAATTCCTGACGACGCTGTATATGTGCTATAAGGAACTGGATAAACGGTTTGCTGTCATAGGCAGCCGCAAAGTGACAAAGCAGGCAAGGGTTGAGGCAACCGTCCTGAATTCCCTTATCCCTGTTTCCAAGTCGGATATTTGCAAGATTCTGCCGGACGTGAGCGCCACGACGGTTGAGGCTGTACTTGGCCAGATGGTTCGTGATGGTCAGATTCGGAAGATAGGCAGCGGACGCGGTACGCGCTATATCCGTACCGGGGTGTGACAGAAAAGCTTATCTCCCAAAACAGGTGTTATGCTTTGAAAACAACTCATGGAAAGCATCTGGCAGAATTAAAAAGGGAACTGAATAGAGCGGTTGGCTACAAGGGAGTACAGCTTGTAACAATCAGCAGACCAACTGCATATGGCGAGTATGCACCTTATCATTTTGTGGACACAGAGCAGGAGTTCCAAGCTCTTGTAAAAGGTCTTCGACCGTAAGAAAACTGCCGTGTGATCAGGAGCTCACACGGTAATTTTTAAAGCGTGACATATAGTTTGTAACGAAAATAAATAGGAGGAATAGTGTGAGAAAGATACGAAGGCCAGGAGGCGGCCGGAAGAAGCTGAAACCGGAATATGATACAAGGAAGAATCTGAAAGAACAGATGGAGAGTGCGGTTGCACTTTATGATTCTGAGATGTCTTTGCAGACCATTGCAGATGAACTCAATCTGAATCCAATCAAGGTACGGAAGCTGCTCATCACAGCTGATGTCTATGAATCGGATGTGGCTGAGAAGGTAAGGAATACCTTTGAAGAGTATAGAGAAACACAGGATTACAAAGCCGCCCTTCTTTCAACTGCATCAACCCTTAATCTTTCCAAATCCTCTGTCACCTCGTACTTGCCTTACGAAAAAGGTGTGTACTTCCCAAACACAGCATCGCCAAAGAAAATCAGTGTGGGAGCAGAGCGCCAGAGGAGATACCGGGCAGTAAATAAGTTGAGATCAGAGCCAACAGAAGAACATCTGTGGGATGTGGTGTTGGCCTATGCTGGCATGAACTTCAAAACCTACTCCGGGCTGTCTTTCTCCTATGAGGTAAGGAAGGGGAGGCACGGGGAATACACGAAAGAACTGTGGGTTGATCGCCGGGAAAATAGTAAGAGCCTGTCGTGGAGTTCAGTGCTGCTGGCATTCAGAAGTATAAAGGAAGTCGGCGTAGTCGTTGACCGACCGAAAGCTCTTGGAGACATACGGGGCGTGACTTACGTCTATGGAATGTTCTATCGGTTTAGGCTGATTGATGTGCCGGATGAGGCAAAGGAAAAGATGAAGAACCCGAAGAAAAGCAAGAGTAGGAAATGAGATTTTTTAGACTTCTGAGTATTTTTGATACCGTGTGAGATAGGAAGTTCAAATATTCGCTTACCAACGTGAGAACCGTTTTTTTTCGTGTTTTTTAAAAATAATGGAAATCCGTAGTATAAAATGGCAATATAAATAAAAACTGTCGAGGAAAGTGGGAAATGAAATATGCCATCAGGAAAGAATCATATAAGGAATGGGTTTGAAGAGTACAAGTATTTTCTGGAGACATATCTCCTGCCGATTATCGGAATAAATGTTACAAAAATGCTTGACCATTACAAAGTGCTACGCCGTCCTGTAAGGGATATTATGGTGTTCCAAAAAGTCTTTAATTACACTGATATGCAGACACTGTCCCACATGGAGAAAAGGCTGATTATGGATGATTTTCCTTTCTCCGTTGATCATCATAGGAGCTTCTTCCATATCAAAGCCAAGATGTAAATGATGAGTGGCAAATTGCATTCCGAAAATCCGTCCATCACGATCAAAAAGCGGCCCGCCGCTTTGCCCCCTTAAACCGGGGGTGCTTAGCTCGATGCCAAAGATCTCTCCGTTTTCGTTTCCGATATGCCGGGTAACAATCCCGTCTATGGGGAAACAGGGAACCTGAGATGGGGCAGAGGTCCATTCTATGTTGTCGATGGCGCTGTTATACTGAAAATTAGAAAATTCAGGGAAAGGAAATCCCAATCGGCAAAGGCTTTTTCCCTGTTGAATTTCTTCTTCATTTTCTAATAAATATATATTGTGCGCCTCATAGTTTAATTGTTGAAATCCATTAAACTGAATAATAGCTAAATCGTAAACAGGGTGGATATGAATGGTCAGGTCAGAAATAGGGGATGGTACATTTGAAAATTGACATTTCATATTGACCGTGATTCCATTTTGATAGCCATATTGTTTTTCCAGCAGTCGTATTTCCTTTTTATAATTATGGGGATTGGCAGTCCGGGCAGCGGAGACTTCTGCTGTAAAGTTTTTATAATTCTCATTGATAGTATCACTATGTAAGATCTGTTCGGCAACGTGCTTGCAGGTAATGGCGCACCCGGAATCATTTACAAAGAATAGGGTGGCTAACCCGGGAATTACGGTTTCTGATTTATAATTTCTGGATATAAACAGGATGGGTCTGGTAAACTGGATGACCTTCAAAACAGCATTTACAAACATATAAGGATGCCCCTCTTTTCGTGTTTTTAATAACTATATCATATTAGAGCAATTTTGACTACCATATAACTTTTTTTCGGGTGTTGCTGCGCGTGAACGGTTATGATATTATTAGCCGTGAAAATAAACAGATTATTACAGAAAAACAGAAGGAGGACGACTATGGAACAGAAGATTTTAGACCAATATCAGCTGTGGGTGGAAAAAGCAACAGAGGATCCTGATGTAGTGGGTGAACTGAAGGCGATGAACGGTGATGAAGTAAAAATTGAGGATGCTTTTTACCGCAATCTGGCATTTGGTACCGGCGGCTTGCGGGGTACCATCGGGGCGGGTACGAACCGTATGAATGTCCATACGGTAGCCAAGGCCACCCAGGGACTTGCAAACTACCTGAATAAGAATTTCACAGAACCCTCGGTATCCATCGGTTACGACAGCAGAATCAAGTCGGATGTATTTGCAAAGGTTGCAGCAGGCGTCTTTGCAGCAAATGGAGTGCTACAAAGTCTATGGGCCGGACGGTTGTCAGATGACCACAGAGGCCGCGGCGCAGGTTCTGTCTGAAATTGAGAAGCTGGATATTTTCAGCGATGTGAAGACCATGAACTTTGAGGATGGGTTTCATTCGGGGATTATCACATATATTTCGGATGATGTGCTGACTGCCTTTATTGAGGAAGTGAAGGGGCAGAGCTGTCTGGGCGGTTATCAGGTTGATAAGAATGCAGCCATTGTCTATTCTCCGCTGAATGGTACCGGATTGAAACCTGTGACCAGAACATTGAGAGAGATGGGGTATACCAATATCACGGTAGTCAAAGAACAGGAACAGCCGGACGGAAATTTCCCCACCTGCCCATATCCAAACCCGGAGATCAGGGAGGCGATGGAGCTTGGTATGGAATACGCAAAGCGCTGCCATGCGGATCTGCTTCTGGCTACGGATCCGGATTGTGACCGTGTGGGAATTGCTGTGCAGAATGCTCAGGGAGAATATGTCCTGCTCTCCGGAAACGAGACCGGCATGCTCCTGCTGGATTACATCTGCTCCCGCAGAATTGCCAATGGTACGATGCCCGATGATCCCGTTATGGTCAAGACCATCGTGACAATGGATCTGGTGGAACAGATTGCAAGTCACTACGGTGTTCGAACGGTCAATGTACTGACCGGTTTCAAGTTTATCGGTGAACAGATTGGCTTGCTGGAGAAACAGGGGAAAGAGGACTCCTATATTTTTGGTTTTGAAGAGTCCTACGGCTATCTGTCCGGCTCCTATGT
>CACYXH010000108.1 GCA_902778245.1 uncultured Lachnospiraceae bacterium
GTTTTCTGAGGAACGCTTTCGCTTCCCATCATACGTAATGGATACTAACCTGCCTGCTGCGCATAGGCTTGCAGCCAGGAAGTACCAACGAGGAGGCATCCTGACACGTAGTGTCATTGGAATGATGCCGACGACCTGTCAGGTGAGCGAAGCGCGCGTGACGATACAAAACCATGATGAGGCTCTCAGAAAACTATAATTATGTAAAGTATGCATTTTGTGCGACAGCCCTAAGAATCTTAAAAAACGATAAGAAACGAGGAACTAAGAGATGGATAATAACAAGATGAGAGGAAAACAGAGCATTGAGCTGGATCGTGGGGTGTACATCATGAGCAGCGCTTCTGTGGCAGGGAAAAAAGAGGGCGAGGGTCCATTGGGAGATAAATTTGATATTGTGTGCGATGATCCGATGCTTGGACAGGATAGTTGGGAACTTGCGGAGAGCACGATGCAGAAAAAGGCGGCGGAGAAAGCGCTCGAGAAAGCGGGCTTATCTGCTTCTCAGCTTCGTTATATTTTTGCCGGGGATCTGCTGGGACAGCTGATTGCAACTTCTTTTGGAATGGAGCATCTGGATGTCCCACTGTTTGGCCTTTTTGGAGCATGTTCCACCTGCGGTGAATCCCTGGCTCTAGGGGCAATGACCATCTGCGGCGGTTATGCTGACTATGTGATGTCCCTCACATCCAGTCATTTTGGAAGCGCGGAGAAACAGTTCCGTTTTCCTCTGGAATACGGAAATCAAAGACCCTTGTCCGCCACCTGGACTGTTACCGGGAGCGGTGCGTTCATTTTGTCCGGAAAAAGAGGAAAGGTGCGGATCAGTGGAATAACCACGGGAAAGATCGTGGATTATGGCGTGAAGGATTCTCTGAATATGGGAGCAGCCATGGCGCCGGCTGCCTGTCAGGCAATTACTCAGAATTTTAAAGATTTTGACCGGAAACCGGAGGACTACGACCGCATTTTCACAGGAGATCTGGGCTATGTGGGGCAGCAGATACTCTGGGATCTGGTCTCCGAGCAAGGATATGATATACGGAAAAATCATGGAGACTGCGGCATTGAGATCTATGACCAGAAGACTCAGGACACCCATGCCGGCGGCAGCGGCTGCGGATGCAGCGCAGTGACGCTGTCCTCTTATATTTTGCCTCTTCTGGAACAGGGCACCTGGAAAAGAGTACTTTTTGTACCCACCGGAGCATTGCTGTCTCCTACCAGTTTTAATGAGGGTCAGAGCGTTCCGGGCATTGCTCACGGAATTGTCCTGGAGCACTGCAGATAGTCATCAGAAAGGAGAATGAAATGAGCTATATTAATGCTTTTTGGGTAGGTGGATTAATCTGCGCCCTGGTGCAGATCATTTTAGAGAAGACCAAGATGATGCCGGGCCGGACTATGGTTCTTCTGGTCTGCACAGGAGCGGTGCTTGGCGCGATAGGGATTTATGGACCGTTTCAGGAATATGCCGGAGCAGGAGCCTCCGTGCCTCTTCTGGGCTTTGGAAATGTACTCTGGAAGGGAGTAAAAGAGGCGGTGGAGACGGAAGGATTTTTGGGTATATTTATGGGCGGCTTTAAGGCCAGCGCAGTGGGCATCAGTGCCGCGCTGATCCTGTCCTATCTGGCCAGCCTGATATTTGATCCGAAGATGCAATAAAAATGAAATAATAGACATGATATATAGTTGTCATGTTATAGATGACCTTCAAGGACAGCACAGAGATACAAGTATAACAGAATACGGGCAGATTACGGCATCCGGCTGCGGTCGGGTGTCTTTTTTTGTAATATAAATAGCTGCATAAACCGATAACAAAATAATTTTAATATAATACAGTATTGAAATAAAATTAGAAATAGATATAATCATTAATATAAAATAAATAATTTAAATTATGTTATAACATGGAGGAGAAAAAATGAGGAGTAATGTAAAGGGCGGGTTTTGTATTGTGATGGCCTTTTTGTTAGGGTGCCATCCAACGTTATGCGTAGCGGCTGAAAGTGAGCAAAGTTCAGTTATTCGAGGAGATGGTTACGAGATTCGGTCAAATTGGGATGGTACGGAGACACTGACTTTTAACGGTGATTTGGAAACTTTGACAGAGTCCGGAGAATACGATGTTCAAAGTCTTATTTATGATGAAAAAGAATTGGAAGGTATACCAGAGACAGAAGAATTTAATCTGGATACGCACATTGAGGGAAGTGGTGAGAACACTACTGTCACTATGGCGTATGGAGACTATGTAATCTCATTTTCGCCTGAAATTATTGAGGAAGAACAAAATATGGAAAAAGCAACTGCTGGGAATGTGGAAGTGCAGGAGGGAATAAAGACTTTTTCTAGTGAAGAGGAAGAAACAGAAGAGGAAGAAACAGAAGAAAATTTGTTTCAAACAGAAAAAGAAAGCGAAATAGATATTGAAAATATTTCCGAAGATAATGAGGGTAACCATGCTTTCGAAGTAGTTGAGTATGAATATCAAGATATCACTGAGGAGGAAACTCAGACTGAAGCGGAAAGTGAAATTGTAGAAAAAACTTCACTTGAATCTGAGACGGATAGCGAAATGTCTGATGCTTTTAAAACTGATTCGGAAAGAAAAGGTGAGGGTCAAACAGAAGATTTCCGCAAAGAAGAGATGCAAAAAAGCTCTGCTCAGATTCCGGATTCTACTATCCGTTATCGAAAGTTGGAAAATGGCGTGAAAGAGGAACTGGTGATATATGGATATCGTGGAGGTCATAGGTTAGACTATCAGTTTCGTTTGAGTGGTCTGCATCCGGTACAGGAGGGACAGAAAATTTCTCTGAAAAATGATTATGAAATAGAGATGGCAAGGATTAGTGCGCCTTATTTGTAGGATGCAGTTGGTGCTGAATGTCTTGATATTCAAGTGATGATACAGAAGACAGGAGATGGAGAGTACGAATTGTCGTACATTCCATCAGATGCGTGGCTGGCAGATCCATCCAGGGTATATCCCGTAGTATTGGATCCTACGATTACTACAGGTTCAAGTCAGGATGTGGAAGACAATCATGCCGGTGATGGATCAGATCAAAATAATCATTATCCGCATGATCTGGGATATATGTATGCTGGAAACAAGGATGGAATTAATTATATTACATACTGCCGTCCGGTAATTCCAGACAATGTGAAAGAAATTGCCGATGAGATAATAATTACAGATGCTACTGTAAGTATTTATGTAGAAGAGAAAAAAGGAAATGGGCCTTATACGTTTCATAGAGTAGGAGAGTACTGGCAGTCTAATACGATTCAGGGAAGTAATCAGCCCAAAATTTCCAGTACAGTTTATCTGACCGATTCACTGAATGAAGGAAACCATACACTGGATATTAAACCGATTGTTTCTACTTGGTTTAATACACTGGATCAAAAAGCTAATAGAGGTTTTGCTATTAAGGGAAACGGCAAGAAAAATGACTACGTCAAAATGGCGTCCTCTGATTCCGGAGATTCCCATATGCTAAAATTCAAGATTACATATAAAAGGATTAAAGAAAGCGCAAATCTTAATCCGCGGATAACTGCGCATAGCAGTGGGATGAACAGCGGTACAGGATATGTACAATTGAAATGGAACAAACTTTCTAATGCGGAAGCATATTATGTGGCTGTTTTTAATGGCAAGGACTATGAGTATTTTTTTGTTGGCAATGTGAATTCGTGGAGTACAAAGGGATTGAATATCTGGCCTACTCAGGAGGAAATTGAGTCGGGAAGATATAAGCTGCATGCGGATGGAAAGGGGGCGGAATTACCCTGTATTCCGGCTTTTACCTATGAAAATGTAAAGGACGGAAAGTATAAAGACAGTCTGCTATATTTTTTTCGCGTCGTTCCGGCTAATGAATACGGACAGGCCATCAATCCGAAGCTGTTTGACGCAGTCAGCACGGTATTGCCGGATGCAATTGCTCCGAATCAACCGACATCGGTCGCTGTTTCGCCATCTACATACAGCAACAGCAAGACATTTTCTGTATCCTGGAATGGAGTGACAGACTTTACTACGGCATCGACCAGTCTTGTATCGAATCTTGGAAACGGTGAAATCCAGTATTCTATTGATGGAACAACGAACTGGACAAATACAGATAAGAATACCGCTTCCGGAAGCTATACTTTTGATGCTTCGAAACTAAAGGATGGGGAACATACGGTCTATATCCGTGGAAGAGATGCGAATGGGAATGTAGGTGTTGCCAGAGGCGCGAAATTCTATATTGATCGAACCGGTCCAGCAGGTCATGTGGTACAAGTACAGCCGGAGGATTGGAGCAAAGAGAATGACGTAACCTTAAGCATTAGTGGTATGAAGGATATGAATTCCATTAAGAAAATAGAATATCGAATCGATGAGGGGGAATGGAAGGATACAGGAAAGACAACAGGTTCATTCGCAGGGTATAATATAGATATCAGCAACACCGCAGATGGAGAACACATGATTTCCATACGTGGAACGGATAGCTTAGGCAATGTGGGTGAAGAGAAGAAGGAGGCATTTTTTGTTGACCGTACGGCGCCAGAAGCAGGCAGCATTTATTTGGATCCAATGGGGTGGAACAAGGAGGATACTGCGCACTTATTTTTGGAAGATGTTTCTGATGCAACCAGTGGCATTGCAAAGTTAGAATATGCCATAGATGGACAGTGGAAGGATATTTCAGAGAATGACGCAGGTAGTGTTGTTTTAGATATTTCTGATCTTTCAGAAGGAGAACACATTATATCTTTCCGTGCAACGGATGCTGCTGGAAATGTATCTGAGGAAGCAGAGACGACTCTGTGTCGTGATACTGTAGCGCCGAAAGTGGAAATTCTCTCCCCTGCAGATGCTGCAATTCTGGATGGCGTATTCGAAATCAGTGGTCGGGTAACGGAAGAACATTTAAAAGAATGGGTGCTGATAGCGATTGATAGTAATGGAGATGAGAAAACCATTTTTGCTCAGCCGGGAAATGCTTCCGCCGATTATGAGGTACAGGGAAGTCTTGATCTTTCAGCTTATCCAGATGGAGAGAATGTGACGATCGTTCTTCAAGCCGAAGATATAGCAGGAAATAAAGAGGAAACCAGCATCCGTGTGATCCGAATTGGTGGAGATGCGTTGCTCTTTGAAGCGGAATTGCTGGTTCATTTGCCTGCAATTCTGACAGAGGCACAGACTGCAGGAAGTGTGACAGGCGTTTCGGGCAACACTATTTTATACATTGACGGAAAGCGATATGAAGAGATTTTGGGAGAAGATTTTCTGGTAGAGGGCGTCTGCTATCAGCAAGGAAGTATCCACACCATATCCGCTATCGGCAGAAGCGGAAATCATCTTTCCTACAGTCAGGGAATGGGTGGTCAGACGCTGTGTGATGAACTATGGGAGTCCGGAGCGCCGATAGATAACGATACATACATCAGCCCAATTTATACATCAGCCCGGACAATGCTTGCACTTCGCCTGGATGTGACAGATTTTACACCTGGGACAACAGCAATTACCTATGAATATTCCATGGACCAAGGACAGACATGGGAGAAGATTGTTCCTGGAGAGGATTGTTTGCTTGAAAGAGCCGCAACGAGTGTGCAGCTTCGTGCCCGCTTCCAGGGAGACGGTGAAAGACAACCGCAGCTGTACCGGATGCAGGTGCAGGGAGTACAGGAATTCAATCCGAAGCAGTTTAAAGTTCAGTTAGATTATGAAGCAGGCAGTTTTACTGTGAAAGGACCTTCGTATGTGACCCAAGCCCAAAATCAGATTCGTTACAGCCCTGCAAAGGGTGATGAAGTCCGTTGGTTTTTAGATGGCAAGATGGATGGTATGACAGGGGATACTCTGGACGCACGATACATTGCAGAAGGACAAAGCGGAAAACTGGCAGGAGCAGTACTTGATGAAAATGGGAAGCTGCATCTTTCCGGAGCCAAAACAGAAGTTTTACTGAGAGAAGATACAGGCGAGAAAACAGGCAAAGTGGAAAGTAAAAAGTTGGCTGC
>CACYXH010000109.1:0-11035 GCA_902778245.1 uncultured Lachnospiraceae bacterium
GCCGCCGCGAAAATGCATACGGCTTAATCGCATTTGAGCGGCGTGCAGACAGGTTTGCAGCAAGAGGAACGAGATAGACGTGTTTTGAGTACAAGCATATTGGCTGCAATCCTCTGTAAGGTAGTGGGTGTTCCTGAAATCATAGATTCGGAAACACTTGATGTACTTCCGAATCTATACTCTATCAGAAACCGGGCAGAAATGCAAGGAACGGACATATGTTTTTGCTTAATTTACAAAACATTTACAACTTAGGGTATGAAAATCTTCCCGGAAATGGTAT
The DNA here is from genome assembly GCA_902778245.1 of uncultured Lachnospiraceae bacterium. Taxonomy (GTDB): domain Bacteria; phylum Bacillota; class Clostridia; order Lachnospirales; family Lachnospiraceae; genus Merdiplasma. The sequence goes on from CACYXH010000109.1 coordinate 284, forward strand.
ACTGAATATGATACGGTTTGGCCGGAACATCTACAGGAGGAGCAATATGAAGCTGATTTCATGGAATGTAAACGGTATCAGGGCCTGCCTGCAGAAAGGCTTCCTTGATTTTTTGAATGAGATAGACGCGGACGCATTTTGTATTCAGGAGAGCAAATTATCTGAGGGTCAGCTGGAACTGGAGACACCGGGATACGAGCAGTACTGGAATTACGCCAGAAAAAAAGGATATTCCGGAACTGCTGTATTCACGAAAAAAACGCCGCTCTCAGTTTCTTATGGTATAGGAATGGAGGAACACGACCAGGAGGGGCGGGTAATTTCGCTGGAATATGAGAATTTTTATCTGGTGACGGTCTATACACCAAATTCACAGAATGAACTGGCAAGACTGGATTACCGCATGAAGTGGGAGGATGATTTCCTGACTTACCTGAAAAAACTGGAAGAGAGTAAACCGGTAATTTTTTGTGGCGATTTGAACGTGGCTCATGAAGAGATTGATTTGAAAAATCCAAAGACGAACCGGAAGAATGCCGGATTTACCGATGAAGAACGGGCGAAATGCACCGCTATGCTGGAGGCTGGATTTATTGATACCTATCGCTATTTTTATCCGGATCAGGAAGGCGTCTACAGCTGGTGGTCTTACCGTTTCAAAGCCAGAGAGAAGAATGCAGGCTGGCGTATTGATTATTTTTGTGTGTCGGACTGTCTGAAGGACAAGCTAAAAGACGCTAAAATACATACCCAGATATTTGGCTCGGATCACTGTCCGGTGGAACTGGATATTGATTTGTGATATAGAGAAAACGCGAGCCAGGGATCAGATAGAAAGGAGAAGGAATCAATGGCGGATAAGAGAAATGGCAGATGCAGAGATCTTGGGGCAGGGGTGGAACAGGATGGAATTACCTTCTCGGCAGCGGTTTATTCAGAAGAACCGGTAAGTTTGATTTTATATCATAAAGGATCGGAAGAGGTTGCTTGGGAAATCCCGTTTCCGGATTGGCCCTGTGCGGGAATCGTTTATTCCATGAAGGTGCCAGGCATTTCCCCGAAAAAATATGAATACAATTTTCGAATAGGGAAAAAAGTGGTCCAGGATCCGGCTGCCAGACTGGTGGTTGGACGCAAGGAATTCGGAGATCTTTCTGACCGGGGAGAGCATCAGGTGCGATGCGGTTTTTTATCAGAGCGTTTTGACTGGGGAGAAGGGGAAAGACTGTTACATATCCACTATGAGGATGTGATTGCATATCAGCTTCATGTGAGAGGATTTACTAAACAGAAAAACTCCAGAGTGCGCCACAAAGGAACTTTTCTTGGATTGCAGGAAAAAATTCCATATTTGAAAGAACTAGGCGTTAACCAGGTGATTTTAATGCCGGCATACGAATTCGATGAGGTGATACTGGATAACCGGGTTGGAACAGTTTTCCCGCAGAATCCGGGACTGCAGCCTGGAGGATCCATTGCTGCCGGAAATGGTGTTGCCATCAGCAGTGTTGGAGGAAAACGGTTAAATTACTGGGGCTATGGAGAAGGTTTTTATTACGCACCGAAGACTTCCTATTGCGCTACCAACAAGCCTGATATTGAATTTAAGACCATGGTGAAAAAACTTCACGAAAACGGGATAGAGGTTATCATGGAATTCAGTTTTCCGGATCCGGTGGACATTACCATGGCTGCGGACTGCTTAAACTGGTGGCAGCAGGAGTATCATGTGGACGGCTTTTTGCTGCGGATGCGTCAGGATGCGGCCAATGCACTGGCCGGAAATCCGTTTTTGATGGGCTGCAAACTGTATTCCGATTATTTTCCGGTAGATACAGTTTATCCAGGAAACCGTAAGATTAAGGGACGTAACCTTGCGGAATGTAATGACGGTTTTAAGATCACAGCCAGAAAGCTGCTGAAGGGTGATGAGGATCAGCTTTCTGATTTTGTGCGAAGGATCAGATACAATCCCCCAAAAGCCGGAGTGATGAACTACATTACAGGTCATGACGGCTTCACTCTGATGGATCTGGTATCTTACGATAAAAAACATAATGAAGACAATGGGGAACAGGGCAGGGACGGCGCAGTCTATAACTATAGCTGGAACTGTGGTCTGGAAGGTCCTACAAAGAAAAAAAACATAACAAAGCTGCGCATGCAGCAGATGAAAAACGCATTTGCTATGATGCTTCTGGCCCAGGGAACACCGATGCTTCTTGCCGGGGATGAATTTGGAAATTCCCAGATGGGAAATAATAACCCCTACTGTCTTGATAACGAGGTAACCTGGGTAGACTGGAGCAGGGAGAGAGCAAACCGGGAACTGACGGAATTTGTGAAAACCCTGATAAGATTCCGGAAAGAACACAAGATTCTCCACATGGAGAGAGAACTGACAGGAATGGATATGAAGGCCTGCGGTTACCCGGATGTTTCCTGCCATGGCAGCAGAGCCTGGTATGGGGCTTTTGAACACATGAACCGCCATGTGGGACTCTTGTATTGCGGCATGTACGCGGAGTGCCGGGAGTTTGTTTATGTGGTGTACAATCTCCACTGGAATCCCCAGGAGATCGCGCTTCCCAATCTGGCGGAAGGCATGAGGTGGAAAAAGGTGTTGGATACTTCGGCGTCATCAGAAGAAGAGGAAACTCAGCATATTAAGGAAGGATCAAAGGAATTTATTATACCGCCCAGGTGCGTTCAGGTACTGCTGGCAAAGCCGGTTCCCGGCGCAAAACGTCAGGGCAGGAACAGTAAAGCAGAGTGAGACAGATGGAGAACGGACAGATTACATTATCAAAAGCGGCCGGCCATTTTCGGACGGTCACGGAGCATAAAATTCAGGTGATGCGTCACTGCTTTGCGGTGGGCTTGTACTATCAGGGAATCATGCATGATATGTCCAAGTATATGCCCTCGGAATTTTTGGAGGGCTGCCGCTATTACCAGGATGGAAAACGCAGCCCGAACAACGGGGAGAGAGAAGCAAAAGGATATTCTTTCGCGTGGATGCACCACAAGGGGAGAAACCGCCATCATTTTGAGTTTTGGACAGATTATGCGGCAAAACCTATGAAGGGACAGCACCCGGTGGGAGCGGTGCAGATGCCGAGAAAATATGTGGCAGAGATGCTGATGGATCGGATCGCGGCGTCCAAGACCTATCTGAAAGAGGACTACACCCGGCACGAACCACTGAAATATTTTCAGAAAGGCAAAGGGAAACATCTGATGCATCCCCAGACATCCCGGGAACTGGAGCGGATGCTCAAGATATTGGACAAGCGCGGTGAGGAAGAACTGTTCCGCTTTGTGCGGGACTACTATTTGAAGGGATATCCTATGTGATCCTGGTAATCTTGACGTTGCCGCGCCGCAATGATAGAATGGGAACAGAATGCCCTGGATGGCATATAGAAAGAGGAGCTAGAACGATGATTAACGGAAATAAAGTATTATTCAGCGGTATGCAGGCAACCGGAAACCTGACTTTGGGAAATTATCTGGGAGCCCTGAAAAACTGGGTCAGCCTGGCCGATGAATATGAGTGTTATTACAGTGTGGTGGATATGCATTCCATTACGGTGCGCCAGGATCCGGCGGTGCTGAGAAAGAGAGCCAGAGCATTGCTTACCTTATATATCGCAGCGGGGATCGATCCGGAGAAAAATTGTCTCTATTATCAGTCTCATGTGTCCGGCCATGCGGAGCTGGCATGGATCTTAAATTGCTTTACTTACATGGGCGAGCTGAACCGCATGACTCAGTTCAAAGACAAGGCGGCCAAACACGCGGACAATATCAATGCGGGCCTCTTTACCTACCCGGTGCTGATGGCAGCGGACATATTGCTTTATCAGGCGGATGTGGTGCCGGTGGGCATTGATCAGATGCAGCATCTGGAACTGACCAGAGACATTGCCCAAAGATTTAACGCGATCTACGGGGATGTATTTACGGTGCCGCAGGCCTATGTGGGCAAGGTGGGAGCGAAGATCATGAGCCTGCAGGATCCCGCCAAAAAGATGAGTAAATCCGATGAGAATCCCAACGCAAGTATCTATCTGATGGATGACGCCGACACGATCCGCAGAAAATGCAAGCGCGCGGTGACGGATTCCGAAGGTATTATCCTGTATCGGGACGAACAGCCCGGCGTGAAAAATCTTCTGGATATTTACTGTGCTTGTACCGGAAAAGCACCGGAAGAAGCAGTGAAGGAGTTTGAGGGCTGCGGCTACGGCCAGTTGAAAGAGGCCGTGGGTGACGCGGTGGTAGGCGTTCTGGAGCCGCTGCAGACCAGATTTAAAGAGCTGGAAAAGGATAAGGCTTATATTGATACGATCATCAAGAATAATGCCGAACGCGCGGCCTACACGGCCAGCAAGACGCTGCGGAAAGTGCAGAAGAAAGTAGGATTTCCGGAGCGAGTGAGATAGCAGTATTATTGAAAAAAGAATGAAAAATCATCCGGCAGGGGCGCTTCAAATGTGAGGCGCTCCTTTGTGATGGGATGAAGAAATTCCAGCTAGTGCGACAGCCCCCTTCGTGATCGATGATATTATTTTGTTATTTGTTACTGCTTAATATGTCGAGAAGTTCTCGTGGAGTAACGATGTACGGCTCCTTGGGAAAGTGTTTGATATTTCCGGTGACAAGGTAAGCGCTATCGTCACGTCTCTCAAGTACTACTTCGTAGAAGGGGACATCTTTCATATCTGGCAGTGTAATACCGGATGGAGCAGGATCTACCAGTATACCGTATTTTTCTACAGCGGATAGCAAATACTCAATCGTTTCTCCAGAGAAACCGAATTTCTTACGAGAGAGAACTTCCCGGTATTCTTTTGTGATAACATTACTGTAGACAGGAATAATCTCACCACTGATCACTTTTCCCAAAACCTGAACTGTGGCAGTATCATCCTTGCTGGACAGCAATGCCGAAACGAGCACATTGGTATCAATCACTGCATAACAGATCATTCATCGGCCTCCATGCGAGCGAGATTGATTTCCTTGTTGATATCGTCAAGGCTCATATCTGCAACGCCGTTATCTTTGGCTTGTGCTCGTAAAGCCATAAAAGCTTGCATTGCGCCTTCCCTGGTGATATCTGCCTCTGGTGAAGAAATCTCAAAAGGGATTCTGCGCTGTCTTACGACTGCTCTTGCAAATACATTGATGGCAGTGGAAGCGTTCATTCCAAATTCCTGACATAGTCCGTCAAATTGCTTTTTTAACACTTCGTCCATACGGACACTGAAAGTTGCCTGTGCCATAGCCATGCCTCCTTTACATCTTTTCTATAGCATAACCGAAAAGGTGCAAAAAGTCAACAATACGAACATAAACGGTTCAATAGATAAACAGTTCATGATCATTTCCTCCTGTATGAACTGTTATCATTATAGCAGATATGTAGAGAAAAACATCCGGGCCAGAAACGGAGGCAAAAATGTTATTCAGAAAAACACCGACAAGTGAGAGAGACAACTATGTGTATAGGTTTGATGATGGTACGCTTTCTGTCATTGCCGAGGGAAGCATTACAAAGCAGCTGACGGAGATGTGCAGGAAAGAAATTACTTCTTTTCTTGTCTTTCATTTTACCCCACCTTTATGATTTCTTAAGCTGGAACTTAAGAAATCTTTGTTAAATTGGAAACAGTAAGGAAGTATGGCTGAGAAAAGGGGTGATTATAATGACCAAAATGCTCTTTCGGCATTTGCGGGGATCATAATGTTATGTATGAAATAGAATAACATGAATAATCACATATGCAGATTTAATTTTTGGCGATAAAGAGTATCAGGGGAAAAATTAGGTGTGTTATGGCACAGCGATCCATATTTCATAGGGAAAGATTTTCAGAAGAAGATAATGCTATGAGGCTTTTTACTTCAAAGTACAGAGTTTGTGTAAGTAAAGTAACCATAAAATCGGATCTTAGCCAAGTTATCAGCGTGGGAAGAAAGGATATAAAATGAAGAAAGAAGTAGTAAACAAAATTATTTCATTGGTTTTATCAATTATTGCATTAATGGCGATAGGAACAACAACCATTTTCGCAGCACAGGAAGCGGATGCAGATTCTGAAAGTGAAATTAGTCAGGTTATGCCGCAGAGAGTATATGTGGGACAAATAGTACAAGGAATATCTTCCAAAGCTCAGCTTGTAATAGAAGTAAATGAAGATGGCTCTTTTAACTCAGTAGAGCTTCCTAGTCTGCTTGCTTCTACACGTACCTGTTCACATTATTATTCGTGGGTTCAGGTAGGGGTGTCTAAATATGAGGGAAAGGCCGCTTCAAAAAATGCAAATTACTGTTATTATAGAGTATATTCTAACATACAAAAGTGTAAAACATGTGGAATACGGCGTAAAATGTATACATCCATCCCAGTAAATCATATTTATAAAAACAAGAAATGTACTGTGTGCGGAAAAACAAAAAAATAGGGGGTGACCGATATGAAACGTATCTTATTTTCAACAGTGTTGCTGTGCGGCTTATCGACTCTTCCGGTGCAGGCCAGGTATTTAGTGGGAGAGACCTATTCTGTTTGCCGAAATGATATCTTTATTGATTATGACAATTTTGGAGTCAAACGGATTGTAATTGAAAAGAAAGATAATGGAGACTTTATCGCAGAAGATCTGAGTACTTGGTGCAAAACGCATGAAATCTACAATGTCACTTTGGCACATGAAGCGGAATTCAGTCAACTTATGTTTTATGAAGTAGATATGGAAAATCTGGATGATGAATTTTCTGCTTCAGAAGGTGTTGCCTATATAGATTTTGAACACATTGTTTCCGAAGGAGACATTATTGGTTTTACAGAAGATTCAATGGAACGAGTAGTGTATGTTTTTAACGATGGAAGTTTCTATTCGGTTATAGAACCTTCGCCCTTTGCAGGAGAGGAGGCAGATTAAAATCAATATCAGCCTTTGGTTGTAAGCAAGAAGCGGAATGTTAGATGCTCTTAGCCTACTTATACATTCCAATCTTTTCCAATAGACTATGAAATAAGTCTGTAAAAGTTTAAATATCAGGTCTTCTATGAACAAATCTAATTCATAGGAGGCCTTTTATTATGCAAGAAGAGAAAAGATTTCCATTGATGTTAGATCCGTCATTTATACGACAAATGCGATCGAATCTTTAAACTCAACGTACCGTAAACTGAACCGACAGCGCAGCGTATTTCCGAGTGATCAGGCACTGTTGAAAGCCCTATACCTGGCTGCCTTTTGAAGCTACGAAGAAATGGACCATGCCGATCCGGAACTGGGGCAAGGTCTACGGTGAACTGTCTATCATGTATGAGGGGCGGATTCCGAAATAACAAAAAAGAGCCTGCCTGTAAAGGGTAAAATGAACACCTGCCGCGGCAGGTGCCCTTGACATGCCGACTCATTTTTGATAGTAATATAACCAAGAGCTGGATGGCGAAATCCGCTATCCAGCTCTCCAATCATTATCATAGAAGATCTTTTGCAGAAAAACTTTCACACACTCTCTAACCCTCATTCTAAATCTCATGCCATGCTATTTTTTAATGGTCATTTCGTAGTTTTTTCAAAACTTGTACATATACAGTGCATGAAATGCCGACATTTCCAATCAGTAAACCGCTAAAAATAGCATCCAAAGCTTTGCTTTCATAATTCCACAAAGCAAAAAAATTAGAAATTAGAAGTGCCCAGGCAATAATGATTCCAAGTATACATGCTACGATCATACTTTTTCTATTTTTAAGATTCATTTTGTAATTTACTCCTCTGCTTTGTTTTTGCGCTAATAATATCAAACGAATAGAGTGAAGTCAATATTCTTATTCTTCTTTAGTCAAAATCCAATATGTTTTTTGGTCGATGTCTTATGTATTAGCTTTCCGTTTCTATAAATTTTTACAGTAATTGTTAAATTTTCTGTTGATGTACTATAAGATCTGGTTGTCTTTATAATGTCTCCTTTAGGGGCGGTTAGATACAATGGTATTCTCATTATCTTTCACTGCCATTATTTCCCCGGCATACGAAGTGGTGCTAGAGGCGGCTAGCATTAATACCGCCATAGTGTTAATGCACGTACATAAAAATTTTTTACTCATTCCATTTCTCCTTCCTTATTATTGAAAATGTATTAATAATTAATATAACGCCAATATCTTAATTTATTGATTAATAATTCTAAAGAAATCTTAATTCTGTTTCATCTTTTCTTATACTGTGGTATGATAATTCCACAAGATTATAGGCTGGTATAAAAATGAAAAATAACATATTAATCATAGAAGATGATCAGGACATCCGTGAAGGAATTAGAATTTTGCTTGAGGGAGAAGGGTTTGCTGTAGAGGAAGTCTCGAATGGAATGGAGGGTTTGAAAAAACTGTCCGAAAGAATAAACTTGGTGATTTTGGATATTATGATGCCGGGTTTATCCGGATTGAAAACGTGTGAAGAGATACGAAAAATTTCCTACGTACCGATTCTGTTTTTGACAGCAAAATCAAAGGAATCGGACAAACTGATTGGTCTTATGGCGGGAGCTGACGATTATCTCGTGAAACCATTTTCTTACGCAGAGCTGTTTGCAAGGATTAAGGCTTTGCTTCGTCGCCATCAGGAATATGACAAAGAACTCCATCCGGTATTCACAGAGGATTGGATCGAAAAACACGGAATACGTATTAACACGACTCATAATGCAGTTTTTAGTACTTCTGCCAATACCATTATGGTTCATATAAGAAATCTTCGCACTAAGATTGAAGAGAATCCGCAGAAACCACGAATTATTCAAACGGTATGGGGGAAGGGGTATCGCCTTGGGTAGATTTTGCAAAAAAACGCTTGTCAGAAAATTGGTTTCGATGCTATTCTTGGGTTTTCTTGTCGCTTGCATAATTTTTACAGTGCTTTCTGTTTTGGGGAATGAGGTGTTGGATGAATATTTTGCCAGTTCGGATTTTATATATAATGCGGAAACTCCCTACATTGAGGAACTGAGAAGTTATGTTCAGAAACTGAATATACAAGCTACGGATACTACTCGTTTAGGAGAATGGGCACATAAAAAAGGAATAGGTCATTTTACTATTTCCAGGGAAAGAGTTCTATTATATGATAGTGCCTATTCCGACACCGTGATTTTGGGTCAGGCAGAAGCGGAGATGCTTCATTATAACTGGCAGTATTTTCATACGGTTACTTTTGCTGATGGGGAAGCGGATGTTTATATTTATAAGAATTATGAGACCAAATATTACATTCTGCTCTATACGCTTGCAGGCATCTTGAGCGTAGCTGTCTGGATGATTTTTTTCGTGTTTGGCATCAGTAAGGAAGTAAGATATATTCAGCAGTTAAGCCATAGCGTTACGCAAATTGGAATGGGGCGGTTAAATTCTGAAATTTCCGTTAAGGGGGAAGATGAGCTGGGGAATCTTGCAAGAGGATTGAATCAGATGAGGCTTTCACTGATTGAAAAAGAAAATACGGAGAGGGAATTGAAGTCTGCTCAGGATAACTTGGTACTTGGGATGGCACATGATCTGAGAACGCCGTTGACCGGGCTTATGACATACCTGGAGATCGCCAAAAAGCAAGAGAATTTGGAGGACTGCGCAAGGTATGTTGACAAGGCTTTTACCAAGACGGCTCAAATCCGTGAACTCTCCAATCAGCTTTTTGAATTTTTACTTATCAGTTCAAAACAGCCCATGCAGATGGAACAACCGGAAGATTTAGAGTACGCATTAGGGGAATATCTTTCGGAACTCTGCGGACTTTTAGAAACAGATGGGTTTCGGGTTCATATTGATAAACTCTGTTGGAAATCGGTTCAAATACAGATATGCACGGATTATGCCGGGAGGATAATAAATAATCTTCTCTCTAATATAAAAAAATATGGAGATCCGGATGTACCTGTGGAATTGTCGGTGAAATACAGCCCCTCACATGTGAGTATTACTGTGCGAAACAAATCAATGAGATCCGATCAATATGTGCAGGGAACCGGTATCGGGGTAAAAAACATATATACTATGATGACTCAAATGAATGGAAATAGTAGTGTTCAGGTAGAGGCGGATTATTACTCCATCACATTGAGTTTTCCGATTGTAAAAGTGGAAGCTATTGAATTATAAACAGCATATCATCCGGCAGGGGCGCTTCAAATGTGAGGCGCTCCTTTGTGATGGGATGAAGAAATTCCAGCTTCCAGGAATGCAGTGCCTGCCGTTTGATAAAGTCTCTCCGGGGATAGTAGAGATAGTCCCCGATCACGGGATGTCCAAGGTAATTCATGTGCACCCGGATCTGATGTGTCCTGCCGGTCGCCAGTCGGAGGGAGAGGAGCGTAAGATTTAATTTCTCATGATAAGAGACAGGGGTGTAGTGGGTTACTGTGGATCCGGCGATGCTTCATATCATCGGTCAGGATGGCTGCGCTTAGCACATGCTTTGCTATGATCAGCAGCCCGCTGGTATCTCGGTCCAGGCGATTGATACAGCGATAGACAAAGGGGATTCCCTGCTGCTGATAATACCAAGCGATGCCGTTGGCCAGCGTATTCTCACGATTGCCGAAGGAGGGATGGATCGGAGTATCCGCAGGTTTGTTTACCACGAGGATATCGTCATCCTCATAGACGATGGACAGTTCCATGGAAACAGGCGGAATATGCGCCGAGGGCGCAGCCTCCTCCAGACGGATGGA
>CACYXH010000109.1:11049-15143 GCA_902778245.1 uncultured Lachnospiraceae bacterium
CCCATCCAGCAGGATACCGTTCTGTGTCTGCTTCAGGTGCGTCAGGATATGGCGGGAATAGCCGCAGCTTCGCAGAAATTCTCCGATGGTCTGACCGGCCTGCTCGTCTGTAATCGTGTAGTGAAATGTTCGAAACATAATATCCCTTCCTTGATCAGATTTGGCATTATAAGAAAAAGTTCGAGGATAGCGCTCTTGCCATTTACGAAAAAATGCAGGAGTGTTATCCTCGAACGTTCTGTGTTTCATAATATAGCATCTAGCTGGATTTTACTTTGTTCCAGTAAGTATTGTAAATATTGTCTGTCTCATCCCCGAGATACTGATAAGTTTCGCAGCCCTCCAGCATATCGGAGGTTGGGAAAGCGATGGTGCTGTTGCGGATATCTTCGTCCTCGATCAGTTCCCTGGCGGCCTTGTTGGGGGTAGAGTAGGTAATGTAATCAAAGTTCATCAGCGCAATGTCCGGACGGCAGAGGAAATTGATGAAGGCCTCTGCGTTGGCCACGTTCTGGGCATTCTTTGGGATTACCCAGGAATCGATCCACAGGTTGCTTCCCTCCTTTGGAACGACGTATTCCAGATCTGGATTTTCCCGCTGCGTATAGATCGCCTCACCTGAGTAGATAACGCCGAGAGCAGCCTCATTTCCAATCATTTTATCCCGCACCTGGTCAATTACATAGGCCTGCACCAGCGGCTTCTGCTCGATCAGCAGCTGGGTTGCCTGGGAGATTTCCTCCTCGCTGTCGGTGTTCATGGAATAGCCCAGCTTTTTCAGCGCTACCATCAGAGCGTCCCTGACGCTGTCCTGCATCAGAATATTGTCTTTGTATTTTTCATCCCAGAGGATATCCCAGCTATCCACCGGTTCCTCCACCATGGCCTTATTGTAGAGGATTCCTACCGTTCCCCAGCAGTAGGGGACAGAATACTTATTGCCCGGATCAAACTCCTCAGACCAGCTCAGATATTCCTCGCCGATATTTTTTAAGTTCGGGATATTATCGAAGTTGATCTCTTGCAGCAGATCGTTTTCAATCATCTTCTGGATCATGTAATCGGAGGGGCATACTACATCATAAGAAATTGCGCCTGCGGCTACCTTTGGATACATGATCTCGTTGGTCTCAAATTCCTCATAAACCACTTTGATACCGGTTTCCTCCTCGAACATGTCGATCACTTCAGGATCCAGATATTCGCCCCAGTTGTAAACGACTACTTTGCCACCCGCAGCTGCGGCGGTTTCGGTGCCTGCGGCTTCAGTGGAATCTTTGGCGTCTTCAATTTTCGCGCAGCCGGAGAGCGCGCCGAGCAGCAGCGCTCCGGACAGAGTGAGTGACAGAAATCTTTTCATAGTTTCTACATTCCTTTCTTTTACTTATTTTTCTCTTTCGGTTTTACATTTACGATCAAAAGCAGTACCAGAACGGAGACAAAGAGCAGCGTGGAAAGCGCATACATCTCCGGCTTGATGCCTTTGCGTACCTCGGTGTAGATTTTCGTGGACAGCGTCTCAAAGCCGGGCCCTTTTACAAAGTGGGTGATGACGAAATCATCCAGGGAGAGGGTGAAGGCCAGCAAAAATCCGGAGAACACTCCCGGCATGATGTCCGGAAGGACTACACGGAAGAAAGCTCGCATGGGAGAAGCGCCCAGATCCAGGGCCGCTTCATAAGTACTGCGATTCAACTGCTTTAGCTTCGGCATGATGCTGAGTACCACATAGGGCAGATTGAAGGTAATATGTCCGATCAGCACAGTCCAGAAGCCAAATTGGATGGTGTAGCCGAACTGGGTGAGAAAATTGCCCAGCGCTATGAAGACCAGCATCAGAGAGATACCGGTGACGATCTCCGCGTTAAGCATGGGAATATTGATGACTCCCAGGATAATGGTTCGGCTGCGGCGTCTCATGGAATTTAAAGAGAGCGCTGCCGTCAGGCCCAGCAAAGTGGCAATGGTGGCCGAGAGCACTGCGATGATCAGCGTATTGTACAGAGCGTCCATGATAGCGCTGTTTTGGAACAGGCTGACGTACCACTTGGCGGTCCATCCTCCCCATTTCGCTCTGGTTTTGGAAGCGTTAAAGGAGAGGATGATCAGGGTCAAAATAGGCGCGTACAGCAGGACAAAGATAAATACCAGGTAGATGCGCTGCAATGCTTTTCTCATTAAAATGCCGCCCCCTCTCCGTCTTTGTCGTATTTCTGCATAATGGCCATACTGATCAGTATGAAGACCATCAGCACCAGGGAAAGTCCGCTGCCCACGTTCCAGTTGCTTCCCTGTTTGAATTTCTGCTCAATGACATTGCCAATAAGCAAAATCTTGCTGCCGCCCAGCAGGTCGCTGATGACGAAGGTGGTCAGGGACGGCACAAACACCATGGTGATGCCGCTGATCACTCCCGGCAGGCTCAGGGGAAGAATGATCTTTGTAAAAGTCTGAAACTCCCCGGCGCCCAGGTCCCTGGCTGCATTGATGACATTGCGGTCCATTTTCACCAGACTGTTATAGATGGGCAGGAGCATAAAGGGCAGGAAGTTGTATACCATACCCAGCACGATGGCGTAAGGTGTATTAATGATATTCAGGGCAGGCAAATGCAGGAATTTCAGCACCATATTGATGATGCCGTTCTTTTCCAACAGGGTCTGCCATGCCAGTGTTCTGAGCAGGAAATTCATCCACATGGGGATAATAAAGATCATGACGATCAGACCAGTAGCGTTAAATTTCAGGTTGCTCAGTATCATAGCCAGGGGATAGGCCATGATCAGACAGAGGGCAGTGCTGATAACAGAGAGCAGCAGTGCAAGCCAGAGAGCCTTGCGGTTTTCCGGCGTGGCGATCTCCATAATATTTGCCCAGGTAAAAGTTCCTTCCGATGAGGTGAGACCGTAGTAGACGATCAGTATCAGCGGAATGATGATGAAAGCGGCTGTCCAGACCAGATAGGGGCCGGAGAGCAGCGGATTTTTCTTTTTATTCATCCAGTATCACTGCCTCCTCATCCTCCGATTCCGGTTTGTTCATAATCTGTATGTTGAAGGGATCCACCTGGATACCCACATCCGTTCCAACCGGGAAGCATTTCGTGCTGTGTACCAGCCATTCAAAGCCATTTGCCATGACTTCCATCTCGTAATGAACGCCCTTAAAAATAAGGTGGGTAACTTTTCCCTGAATGGCTCCCAGGGAAGGCTCCACAAGCTCCACATCTTCCGGGCGGATCACCACATCCACCGGCTGATTTGTTCCGAACCCGGTATCTACGCACCGGAATTTGGCTCCAAGGATCTGAACCAGTTTATCCTCGATCATAAGACCGTCAATAATATTGCTGTCTCCGATGAAATCCGCAACAAAGGCATTCTGCGGTTCATTGTAGATGTCCTCCGGAGTTCCGATCTGCTGAATGTATCCCTGGTTCATGACCACGATGGTGTCAGACATGGTGAGGGCTTCCTCCTGGTCATGTGTCACATAGATAAAAGTAATACCCAGCTCATTTTTCAGCCGGATCAGCTCGTACTGCATATCCTGGCGCAGTTTCAGATCCAGAGCTCCCAGGGGTTCATCCAGAAGCAGAACCTTTGGTTCATTCACGATGGCTCTGGCAATGGCAATACGCTGCTGCTGGCCGCCGCTTAAAGAATCCGGCATGCGGTTTTCATATCCTTCCAGATTTACCAGCTTCAGGGCATATTTTATTTTATCCTGAATGTAAGCATTGCTTTTCTTTTTGATCTTCAGACCGAAAGCAATGTTCTCTGCAATAGTCATATGGGTAAACAGTGCGTATTTTTGAAAGACTGTATTTAACTGACGCTTGTTAGGCGCAAGCTGTGTGATGTCCTGTCCGTCAAAGATAACTTTTCCCTTATTCGGCTGCTCAAACCCCCCCAGGATGCGAAGTGTGGTAGTCTTTCCACAACCGCTGGGACCCAGCAACGTTAGAAATTCATTTTCCCGGATATAGAGATTGAGGTCATCCAGAACGGTGACTCCGTCGTATAGTTTCGTGATGTTCACCAGATCAATCAGCTTATTGCTCATGATAGTTCTCCTTTAAGTGTAGTAGATGC
>CACYXH010000110.1 GCA_902778245.1 uncultured Lachnospiraceae bacterium
ACGGACTGCCACTACTAAAAAATAGCGGCATACAGCGTATCGCGTTAAGCGGAGGGATCGCCACACGAAATAGTCAAAAGTGTGGTGATCCCTTTTGTTATATCCAAAGCCTGAAGCTTCACATATACTAGAAAAAAAGGAGATTCTTATGGGCTTTGAGACAATCCCGGCGAGGGAACTGGATCGCCTGGTACTGAATGGCCGGGGCATCATTGTTGATCTGCGTTCACCGGAAGAATACCGTCAAAGGCACATCAGGGGAGCAATAAATTTGCCTTATGAGCGATGGAACGGTAAATTTCCGTATTCAGAGCAGCAGGAGATTATTCTATACTGTGAGCGCGGTTCTGTCAGTATGGCGGCAGCCAGAGACCTGGCAGAGAAGGGATACCGGGTGAAGACAGTAGTTGGTGGAATCAGAGCCTACAGAGGTGCCAATCTGGAAGGAATTGACGTGAAAAAGCATCGTTAAAAAGATTGACAGGTGCCGCTGTCAGGCATTAATATAGCAGGTGAGACAACGGAGACGTTGCATGACCGAACAGGGACGCAAAGGCGAGAACCGATGCGTTCCTTTGCAAAATGCGTAGAGATGGAGGAAAACGCTGCTATGCGATGGTTTATTGCTTCTGATATACATGGCTCTGCCTGGTATTGCCGGAAAATGCTGGAAGCGTATGAAAGAGAACAGGGGGATCGGTTGCTGCTTTTGGGGGATATCCTGTATCATGGTCCCAGAAATGATCTTCCCAGGGAATATGCTCCCAAGGAGGTGATCGCCATGCTCAATGACCGAAAAGACGAGATTTATGCGGTGCGGGGAAACTGTGAGGCTGAGGTAGATCAGATGGTACTGGAATTTCCGGTGCTGGCAGATTATTTTCTGCTGCCTGTCGGGGAGAAAATGATTTATGCGACCCATGGACATATTTACAATGAAAAGAATCTTCCTCCCATGAAAAAAGGTGATATTCTGCTGCATGGTCATACTCATGTTCTAAAGGCAGAAAGAAGAGAACATTATATTTTGCTAAATCCCGGGTCTGTTTCCCTACCTAAAGAGGGCAATGTACCAAGCTACGGGATTTTAGAAGATGAATATTTTGAAATTAAAGATCTTGAGGGGATGTCCATCTCAGTACTGAAGCTGGAGGGAGAAGTTTGAAAATGGTGGAATTGATCGCACCCTGCCATTTCGGTCTGGAAGCGGTCTTAAAAAAGGAGATCCTGGATCTGGGGTATGAGATCAGTCAGGTGGAAGATGGACGAGTTACTTTTTTGGGGGATATGGAAGCCATCTGTTACGGAAATATTTTTCTGCGCACTGCGGAACGGATCCTGTTAAAAGTGGGGAAAATTCATGCAGAAACCTTTGATGAACTGTTTGAGGGTACCCGTTCGCTGCCCTGGGAGGAATATATTCCCCGGGATGGGAAATTTTGGGTGACAAAGGCGACCTCGATAAAGAGTAAATTATTCAGCCCTTCCGATATTCAATCTATCATGAAAAAAGCCATGGTCGAACGGCTGAAGCAGTATTATGGACTATCCTGGTTTGAGGAGTCCGGGGCGGAGTACCCGATAAGAGTTTTTTTAATGAAAGACGAGGTGACCATCGGGATAGATACCTCAGGCATTTCCTTACATAAAAGAGGCTACCGCCTGATGACAGCCAAAGCGCCCATTACAGAGACACTGGCGGCAGCATTGATCTTATTGACTCCGTGGAACAAAGACAGAATTCTGGTGGATCCATTCTGCGGAAGCGGAACATTTCCCATTGAGGCAGCCATGATGGCCGCGAATATGGCGCCGGGCATGAACCGTTCTTTCCTGGCAGAGAGTTGGGATAATCTGATACCGAAGAAACATTGGTATGATGCTATGGATGAGGCGGCTGAGCTTGTGGATACCGATATTGAGACAGACATACAGGGATATGATATTGACGGAGAAATCGTAAAAGCGGCCCGGGAAAATGCCAGGACCGCAGGGGTAGATCATTTGATCCATTTTCAGAGACGTCCGGTATCTGAGCTGAACCATCCGAAGAAATACGGTTTTATCATTACGAATCCTCCTTATGGAGAACGAATCGAGGAGAAAGAGAATCTACCCGCTCTTTATGGTGAGATTGGAGAAGCGTTCCAGCGGCTGGAAGCCTGGTCAGAGTATGTGATCACTTCCTATGATCAGGCGGAAAAATACATTGGCAGGAAGGCGGACAAAAACCGAAAAATTTACAATGGCATGTTGAAAACCTACTATTATCAATTCCTGGGACCGAGACCGCCGAAGAAGAAAGGCTGATGAAACGGAAACATGATAGGTACATACAGAAGAAAACAAAGCAATCTGCTGGCGGTGATATTGGCATTCACCCCGGCGCTGATCATGGCCTTGGGCGCTATGGGGCGTGTTTTTGCCCAGGAGCCCGGGGGAGAAGAAACCCCGCTGTCTCTGATTGCAACACCTGTATTTGCTGAAGAGGAAACCGAAATGGGGGAGCAGAAGGATAGTGTTTTTCCGCTCTGGAACAGCAAGTGTCTTCCGCTAAGTTACGATGCCAGAGACTCCGGGAAAAATCCAGTGGTCAAAAGCCAGGGGACGCTTGGGACCTGCTGGGCACTGACGGCGACCTCCGCCCTGGAAGCAGCTCTGATGCCGGAGGAACATCTGGTCTTTTCTGCCGATCATCTCAGCATGAAAAACGGGTTTTACATAACTCAGAATGAGGGCGGGGATTATCAGATGGCTATGGCTTATCTAAGCGGTTGGTATGGCCCGGTGCTGGAGAGCGAAGATCCCTATGGTGACGAGTATTCTCCGAATGGGCTGACCGCCAGCGTGCATGTACAGGAAATGCAGCTTCTGAATGGGATGAGCAGGGAGGCTATTGAGGAAATGATTTACTTTTTCGGGCCGGTGCAGACTTCTCTCTACATGGATCGAAAAACTACTTCTGCAGCATTGGATTATTATAATGAAGAAACGTGTGCTTACTATTATCCGGAGGGAAAAAAGCCAACGCACGACATTTTGATTTTGGGGTGGGATGACGAGTATCCGAAAGAGAATTTTAAACAGCAGCCGAAAGAAGACGGTGCTTTTATCTGTCAGAATACCTGGGGAGAAAAATTCGGCAAGGATGGGATCTTTTATGTGTCCTATGAGGATGCCAACATTGCCAGGGGCGGCGTGGCTTATACAAGAGTGGAAGCGGCCGATAACTACGACCATATTTATCAGACGGATGTCTGCGGCTGGCAGGGCCGTCAGGGATATGAAGAGGAGAGCTGCTTTTTTGCCAATGTCTATACGGCCCAGGAAGCGGAAGCTCTCCGAGCGGTGGGATTTTACACGACGGGTGCTTCTTCCTATGAAATCTATACGGTGAATCAATTCGAAGATACGTCTTCCTTTGAACGCCGGGTTTTAAGGAAAACGGGACGTATAGAAAACAGCGGATATTATACGGTGAAACTGGGGCAGGCGGTGGCGCTGGAAGCGGGGGAACGCTTTGGGGTAATTGTGAAAATTACTACGCCGGGCGCTACGAAACCGGTAGCGGTGGAAATGAATAAAGACGTATATTCCCAGGGGGTGACCTTAGAGGGAAAGGAAGGATATCTGAGCCTTACAGGGAAAATATGGGAATACACGGAGGAAAAATTCAGTACCAATGTATGCCTGAAAGCGTATACATCGAATCGAGAAGTTTTCGAATAAATCAAAAGATAAGTGGGAGAGGAACAGAGAAATGGAAAAAAATATTATATTTGCGACGGGTAATCAGGAAAAGATGAAGGAAATCCGCATGATATTGGCAGATATCGGAATCCCGATCCTGTCTATGAAAGAGGCAGGAATCACAGCTGATATTGTGGAGAATGGGAAGACCTTTGAGGAGAACGCGATTATCAAGGCGAAAACTATAATGGAACTGACCGGTGACATGGCGCTGGCGGATGATTCCGGACTGGAAATTGACTATCTAAACGGGGAGCCGGGTATCTATTCTGCGCGTTATATGGGGGAAGATACTTCCTACGATATAAAAAACCGCAGTTTAATAGAACGTCTGGAAGGAGTACCGGAGGAGAAACGGACGGCCCGCTTTGTATGCAGCATTGCCTGCGCGCTGCCTGACGGTAGAATTCTCACCAGCCGCGGAACCATGGAAGGACACATCGGATATGAAATTAAGGGGAGCAATGGTTTCGGATATGACCCTATATTCTATCTGCCAGAATTTGGATGTACTTCCGCGGAACTATCTCCGGATCAGAAAAATGAAGTGAGTCACCGGGGAAAAGCCCTGAGGGAAATGAGAAGAAAGCTGGAGGAATTAAAACTGTGAAGATATTGATCATTAGCGACTCTCACGGCAGTGATAAAAATGTGGAGACTGCGATTCGAAAAGAAGGTCCTTTGGATGCATTGCTGCATCTTGGAGATTCCCAGGGGAGCGAGGAATATATTCAGAAACTGGCTGAATGTCCGGTACATATGGTGGCGGGAAACTGCGACTATTTTTCCAGACTTCCGATAGTCCGGATTGTTGAATTCGGTAAATATCGGATCATGATGACTCACGGACATTATCATTATGTCTCGGTAGGCCCTCAGGATCTTTTAGAGGAGGCAAAGGCCAATCACTGTAATATTGTGATATATGGACACACCCACCGTCCTGTGATGGATGGAACAGATGGGGAAGTACTGGTGTTAAATCCAGGCAGCATTTCCTATCCAAGACAGGAGGGAAAGAACCCCAGTTATCTGGTGATGGAGATTGATGAAAGCGGAGAAGCGCATTTCAGACTAAATTATCTGTGAAAAAAGTATTGACTTTTCCAGAATCCTGTAATATAATCTGATTTGCGTCTGAGAGAGATGATGTAACACCGGGCAACGGGGTGTGGCTCAGCTTGGCTAGAGCGCCTGGTTTGGGACCAGGAGGTCGCAGGTTCGAATCCTGTCACCCCGATCCAGTATTTTAACCAAATAGCATGCGGGTGTAGTTCAATGGTAGAACACCAGCCTTCCAAGCTGGATACGTGGGTTCGATTCCCATCACCCGCTTTTTGAGTCTGTAGCTCAGCTGGATACAGGCTCGTTTAACCATTATGGTGGGTATAGCGCAGTTGGCCTAGCGCGCCAGATTGTGGCTCTGGAGGTCAAGGGTTCGAATCCCTTTACCCACCCTTAACTAATGGGCTATCGCCAAGCGGTAAGGCACAGGACTTTGACTCCTGCATTCGCTGGTTCGAATCCAGTTAGCCCAGCTTGGCGATTTGCCATATATGGGGTATTAGCTCAGTTGGTAGAGCACTTGACTTTTAATCAAGTTGTCCGGGGTTCGAATCCCCGATGCCTCAGTTGATACCACGAGAAGAGCCCCACGGAGTGGGAGGAGTCTTGATGGTCAGCACCGCAGTGTGCGGTGCAATTTTTTTTACTTTTATTATTGAAGAAGCGGCCCTCAAGTGCTGACGCACTTTCCGTCCCGGCTGTCGCCGCAGATGCTGTCCTGCATACAACGTTTAGGATGTAGGCATCTTTCGGATTTATGCGGTTCATCAACCGCTTCTCGTAACTTACGCGGATATGGCGGAATTGGCAGACGCGCCAGATTTAGGTTCTGGTGTCCATGACGTGCAGGTTCAAGTCCTGTTATCCGCATAGAAAAGCCCTTGATTTTCAAGGGCTTTTCTATTTTTGTTGTTTCATACCAAATAATATGATATTCTATAAAATATGCCTTGTGAGACGCGTAAGGAGCACATGGCAAAATCCGGATTTGGCGGATATGCTTCTTTCAGACCTGGGCAGGTACGGGTTCGAAACCTATAATACTAAAACGAATGAAAAAGTGGAGAAAGAGATTATGAAAAAGTGGACAAGGCGCGGAATACTGCTGGTGCTGCTGATCTTGCTTGGATTGGGAACAGTGACAGCGGTGTATGCGGAAGAAACAGACAGAAGCGAGGCGACAGAAAATGTCAGGGAGCGAAAGGGCTGGCATAAGGATACCAACGGAAAGTATTACTATGTACTGAGGGATGGAAGTCGGGCCAGGGGATGGCTGACGGTTAAGGGCAAGAATTATTATCTGAATGCCAAAGGCTATCGTGTGACCGGCTGGAAGAAGATAAAAAAGCAGTACTATTATTTTAATTCCAAGGGCGTGCTGCAAACAGAATGGGTCACCTATAAAAATAAGAAGTATTACTGTGACCCGGACAACAATGGCGCGCGGACTGTAGGTTGGAAAAAAATCGGAAAATATAAATACTATTTCGATGAGAAAGGAGTGATGTTCACCGGGCTGCTGAAAGAGAAGAAACAGTATTATTATTTCAAGAACAATGGCCGGATGGCGACCGGATGGCAGACGGTAGAAGGCAAGAGGAGTTATTTCGATAAAAAGACCGGTGCCAGGGCGAAAGGCTGGAAAGAGATCAGAGGCTATTACTATTATTTTAATAAGAACGGGAGCATTCTGAAAAACAGCTTCACAAAGGATGGCTATTATGTGGATGCAGAGGGAAAACGTCTGAAAAAATCGACATTGAAAGAATTTCTTCAGATTGCATTGCAGCCGGTGGGCACCACTATGTATGTGTGGGGCGGGGGATGGGATGTTACGGACTCTGGTGCCGGTATTGATGCCCGGACCATCGGTGTAAACTCTCAGTGGAAGAAATTTTTTGATCAGCAGACCTCTGCTTACAATTATCAGTATACCAGATATCAGACTAGAAATGGATTGGACTGTTCCGGATTTGTGGGCTGGACGATCTACAATGCATTCAATACGGAGAGTGGAAATAGTGGGTACGTTTATCTGGCGCAGCAGATGACCAGGATCTTTTCCTCCAAAGGTTGGGGAAGCTACACAGCGGCCGGAGCGGTGACAGATTATAGGGCAGGAGATATCATGAGTACCAGCGACGGCCATGTTTATATTGTGATGGGCTCATGCTCGGATGGAAGTGTCGTATTTGTGCATTCCAGTCCCAGCGGCGTGCAGATTAATGGAACCTGCACGAAATCCGGTAATAATAATAGCCAGGCTATTAAGCTGGCGGAAAAGTATATGAAAAAATATTATCCGAAGTGGTACAAAAAATTTCCAAAATGCAGCAGGGGCAGCAGCTATCTCCTCCGCTACAGCCAGATGCGATGGTATCTCGAAGGCAATAGTATGATGTCTGATCCGGATGGATATGCGCAGAAAGATGCAGCTGCTATTCTGAAAGATCTGTTTGGAAAATAATTATAGTGACTGTAAATTTGACATTTTCTTCATTTTGCGGTATAGTGATGGAAATTACAGGAGAATTACAGAATAATTACGAAAACGTAAAGGAGAAAAAGTGAAAATATTACAAAGAATGACAAAAACTTTGCTCTTTCTGATACTGACTATGGCTTTTCTGCTCTGGCCTGAGACTCACGCTCAAGCAGCAGATGTAATTGCTCAGGCAAAGAGTGAGAAGGTGCCTGCCGGGAAACTGGTGAGTGCTTCACATGGTATCCGATATCGGTATACCAGCGGGAAATATGCGAAAAACAAATGGTATTCTATTGATGGAGACATCTATTACTTTGCATCAGACAGTTATGCGCCCACCGGCTGGTTTACTTATGAAGGCAAGACTTATTACGCAAACAAGAAGAGTGTTGTGTGTGTGAAAAAATGGCTGACTCTGAATGGAAAGAAATATTATCTGAAAAACGACGGAACCCGTGCAGTAAAGGCATGGGTGAAAAGATCCGGGAAGTATTATTATTTTGGCAGTGACGGGGCGATGGTAGTGAGCAGTCAGATTGCCCATAATGGAAACTATTACTATGTGGGCAGTGACGGATCCAGAAAGTGCAACTGCTGGGTGACCCGAAAGAGTAAACGATATTTCTTTGGAAAAACCGGTGTGCGTTATCAGAGCAAATGGATAAAATATAAAGGGAAATATTATTATTTAAATAAGAACGGCATCATGGCTACGGATTGCTGGGTGGGAGACTATTATGTAGGCAGTGATGGATCGAGGAAGGTTAACTGTAAGGTGGACGGATATTATCTGGATGCTGCAGGGAAGAAAGCGAAGGTTGAAAAGTTTTCCGGAAGCTATCTGATCGTAGGAGATTCCAGGACGGTTGGAATGAGCCAGGCGGTATCTTCTTCAGAGGTAAAGTTCATCGGAAAAGTATCCATGGGATACAACTGGCTCCAATCGACTGCTGGACCACAGGTTCGCAGGTATCTGGCTGGAAATCAAAAACTGAAGGTAGTATTTGCTTTTGGCATCAATGATCTGGGGAATATTAATTCCTATATTAGTTATTATGAGGCACTGCAAAAAGAATTTCCAAGTGTGAAATTTTATTACATGTCAGTGAACCCGGTGAATGAAGCGGTGGCTTCGGCTTGCGGGTACAGTGTCAAGAACGCCGCCATCAAGACGTTCAACAGCAAGCTGAAAAAGACATTTGGCAGCCAGTATATCAATACGTATTCCTATCTGACCAAGAACGGATTTTCAACAGCAGACGGCATTCACTATACAAGTTCCACCTGCCAGAAATTATATCAGTATCTGATGAAAAAAATAGCATGATACATAAAAGAGGCCATCGCTCTAAACGCACTATACTTATTCAATATAATGCTTAGAGTGACGGCCTTTTTTACAATACTAATCACGGAAATCAAACAGATTTTTTATTGGTACATCCAGCGCCTCCGAGATATCAAACAGCTTATCCAGAGAGATAGACGTGGGCATGTTTGGTGCTTCCAGATTACTGATATGGGTTCTGCTTAAATTCACGTTTTCAGCCAGCTGCATTTGGGTGATACCTTTGAGTTTTCGATAGTAGGCAATGGTGAGGCCGAGCTGTCGGTACTGGTTTTGACGTTTCTGGTTCATGTATCGTTTCCCCCTTTGTTATAAAAATAGTTTAGTGTTTTTACGAAGAAAACAAAACAATGTAAAAACAAACATATGCAAAGGGGAAAATTGCCATACAAAGAAAAGAAGGTATAAATATATAATTTGACATTGCACTTATGATTTTTTCGGCCCCCAGCCCGTCATTTCCCGGATGAAGTTAAGAGAGATTTGAATTGTACAAACTGCAGTACTTCTTTTTGACTTTGGGGGGTAAGCGAACGAAAAGATCGCAGGTAGGCCTCTTCAGCGGAAGAGAGAGGAAAAAGTGCATGTGCTGTGGTCTCTTCGCTTTCTCTCAGCAGATAATCAACGCTGACATGATAATAATCGGACAGCCGAAGAACGATCTCCAATGGCGGGGTGCGGTTCTGATTTTCATAGTTACAGTACGTCTGGCGCTCTATATTCAGGTATTTGGCGACTTCATCCTGTGTAAGCCCGGCAGCTTTTCGCAGTTCGCGCATTCTGTTTGCCAAAAAACACTTAATCATATGAGACCTCCTGAAATTGAGATTATTATATCAGCAATTTCAGGAGGTTTTTGTCAAAGATGCGATACGAATACATTGAAAATGATAAAGCAACGGAATGAAACATTATTGTTCCTTAAAGTTGACCGGATGCGGATAGAGAAGTCATTGGAGTCCGGGATGGTGGTGGCTGAGCCAGGAGTTGTGGTATCTTCCGTCAAAGGTAACATCTTTCACAAACCAATTTGGAGGGGTGAAATTTCTAGCGATTTCTTCATTGGGAAATTCTACCTCGGCCAGAATCAGGCCGCTCCATTCGCCGTCAAAAAGATCAAGTTCAATTTTCAGACCCTGGTCCAAAGGTATGAGATAGCGCTTTTTTGTGAGAATAGTGCCGTCAGCCTTGGCAAGAAGATGCTGGTATGCTTCCGGTGTTAACGGAAGATTGTATTCTTCCCTGGACATCATACCGCTGCCCTTGTAAGTCAGAATATAGTCATTATCCTGTCGGCGGATCCTTACCACAGGAGAAGTGCAGAGATAGGCCTGTTCGATCAGATGATAGGGATAGTCATCCAGATCATCCGGGAGATGGCTGATTAAAAACTTTCGTTCTATTTCCATGAGACAACCTCCTGATATGACTTAATTATGATAGAGATACGATAGCATATCAAAGGGAAATATTCAATACAGAAACTTACTGTAGAAAAAGATCTGAAGTTCTGCTAAAATAGCGGTAAAAAACAATTATGGGAGGCTTCGGGATGGATAAAGTATATGTATTTCTTGCGGATGGTTTTGAAGAGATTGAAGGATTGACCGTGGTGGATGTGCTGCGCAGAGGTCAGGTGGAAGTAGCCACCGTCTCCGTTACGGGGAAACAGATGATCATGGGGAGTCATAGGATACCGGTACTGGCAGACGGTATCTTTGAAGAGATGGATCTGGGTGATGGAACGGTATATGTGCTGCCGGGAGGGATGCCCGGTACATTGAATCTGGGGGGACACCAGGGATTATGTCAGCTTCTTATAAATGCAAAGGCAGAAGGAAAGAAACTGGCAGCTATCTGCGCGGCTCCAAGTGTGCTGGGCCAGCTTGGCCTGTTGAAAGGAGAGGCAGCTACCTGCCATCCGGGATTTGAAGATAAGCTTGAGGGGGCGTTCACCACGGAAAACACCGTAGAAGTCTCCGGACAGGTCACTACCAGCAGAGGAATGGGAACGGCAATACCTTTTGCGCTGGAATTGTTGGAGCAGCTTAAGGGGAGGGAAACCGTAGATCAGGTCTGCAAAGGGTTGATCTGGGAACGGTAGGTTACCATTCATGGCTTAGCCGCTTGCAACTTTAATACCAAGTGTTAAAAAAGGACGAGATCCGGCTAACGGCCGGATCTCCTTGATTCTATATTTACA
>CACYXH010000111.1 GCA_902778245.1 uncultured Lachnospiraceae bacterium
AGATATGGATTTCTGGGCTGCCCTGGGGCGAACTCTAATTTATTCCGCAATTTCTGTTATAATGATTAATGTGGTTGCTTTTCTGTTGGCCTATATGGTTACCAGTGGCCTGAAAGGCCAGAATTTCTTCCGGGCAGGTTTCTTTATTCCCAACCTGATCGGCGGCATTGTACTTGGTTATGTGTGGCAGTTTGTATTTAACCGTGCGTTTCCGGTTATCTTCAAGGGAACCACTTCTATGCTGGGCACAAGCCACGGCGCTATGGCGGCATTGATCATTGTTTCAGTATGGCAGTATGCAGGCTACATGATGCTGATTTACGTGGCGGGCTTTATGAGCGTTTCCAAGTCTCTCATCGAGGCGGCACAGATTGACGGATGTACGCCGACCCAGTCCGCCTGGTATGTAACGGTGCCGCTCATGAGATCCTCTTTTGTACAGTGTCTGTTCCTCTCTATTACCCGATGCTTCATGGTATATGATGTGAACCTGTCGCTGACCAAAGGAGAACCTTATGGTTCCTCTGTCATGGCAGCAATGCATGTGTATAATCAGGCATTTACCTACAAGAATTACGGTGTAGGTCAGGCGCAGGCTCTGATCCTGTTTGTGGTCTGCGCAGTTGTTGGCGTGACTCAGGTTTACATTGGCAAGAAAGGGGAGGGGCAGCGTGATACAAGATAGTGAAAAAGCATTAAGGAAAAAAAGAATCACTCATGCCATTATGATGGTGGTGCTGATCCTTGTATTCCTGGCATTTATCTTCCCGTTTATCATGGTAGTGGTCAACGTTTTTAAACAGAAGAGCGATATCATGAGAGATCCGCTGGTACTCATCGGAAGTAAGGGATTTACCCTGGAGAATTTTCCCAATGCCATGGAAAAAATGGGCTTTTGGAGATCGTTCGGGAACTCTCTGGTTATTACGGTTTCTGCTACTATTCTGACTATCCTGCTTTCCTCCATGACGGCCTTTGTGATCGTTCGTAATAAATGGAAAGCCTGCGGGATACTGTTTGGGCTGATGATCGCCTCCATGGTGATTCCTTTTCAGGTGCTGATGGTTCCGCTGGTATCTCTGTACGGCGGCATCTTCGGTGTGCTGAACCATAGACTCACGCTGATTTTGATGCATGTCGGGTTCTCGCTTTCCATGGCAGCTTTTATGTTTCATGGGGCAATTCGCACCAACATTCCTCTGGAATTGGAGGAGGCAGCGCTTATCGATGGGTGTACCAGATGGAAGACCTGGTGGAGAGTGGTATTTCCACTGCTGAAACCTACAATTGCCACCGTGGCTATCATCCGAGTCTTGTTCTGCAGAAGAAAGAATTGTATACTATCCCGATTGCAACTCAGGCATTTTACGGAACCTATACATCAGACCTTGGTCTGATCATGGCGGCGCTGCTTTTAGCAATGCTTCCGATCCTGATTCTGTATGTGCTTCTGCAGCGCTTCATCGTAGAGGGTGTTACCTCCGGTGCGGTAAAAGGATAAAAATATGTTGACTGGGCTGTTGCAAAGATGGATAATATCTTTTGTGGCAGCCATTTTGTTTTATATAACAAAAGGCAAGGAGCAAATGCTATGAAGCAGACTATGCATGTGAAAGCACCGGATAATTGGGTGAATGACCCCAACGGTTTTATCTATTATAAAGGAAAATATCATCTGTTTTATCAGTATAATCCCAATGCGCCGGTGTGGGGCACCATGCACTGGGGACACGCTGTCAGCAAAGATCTGATCCACTGGGAACACCAGGGGATTGCGCTGTATCCCTCCTGCCCGGGGGATCAGGACGGGTGTTTTTCCGGAAGCGCCGTGGAGTATGAGGGAAAACTGCATTTATTCTACACCGGTATCCGCTATTTGGATCCGGAAGTAAAAGACAGGATTGAATCGGTTCAGCTGCATATAGTATCGGAAGATGGCGTTCATTTTGACAATGAAAATGGGAAAAAAATTATTGTACCTCCCGTGACGGATCCGGAGATAGGGGATTCAGGCGACACCAGAGACCCCAAGGTCTGGAGAGCCGGCGATCACTGGAACATGGTATTGGGCACAACAGATCTAAGACAGAGGGGAAAAGTGATCTTCTATCAGAGTACAGATCTGGAGAACTGGAAATTTGCCGGTATGACCACCGGAGAGCCGGGAATGGGCTGGATGTGGGAGTGCCCGGATCTGTTTGCCCTGGGAGAGGGCCATGTGCTGGTGGTTTCTCCTATGCTGCTCATGGACGATCATCTGAGAGAACCAAACCAGAGTATTTGCTTCCCGGTGACATTTGATGAGAATACCTGTAATCTGACCGTGCCGGATACCTGGCAGTTTCTGGATTATGGAATGGATCTTTATGCTCCTCAGAGTACATTGGATGGGCTGGGGCGCAGGATCCTGATTGCGTGGCTGCGCATGCCGGAGGCTGTAGATGGCCGCTGGAACGGGATGTTCTGTCTGCCAAGGGTGGTGGAACTGAGGAATGGTCATGTTTATTTTCGTATGCATCCCCGGGTGCGCAACGCATTTACAAAGCGAATTTACCGCGCAGATCAGATAAATGAGGCAGGGTGCCTGCTTCGGATGCATCTGAAAAACGGAGAAGAAGCGGTGGTGGGGGGATATCAGATCCGACGCATTGAGAATCGATTGATCGCGGACCGCAGCCAGGTTTATCCTGACATTGAAGGCGCGCGTATGATCTTGAAAACGCCTGAAATACGGGAGGGGGATCTGCTGGAGATCATTATAGACAGGAATATGATCGAAATTTATGTGAACGACGGGGAGTACACGCTCTCCAATGCTGTGTATGGATGGAAGGACGTGACTGTATTGCCGAAAGGATGCGGGGCAGAGTTATATACGCTGGAATGAAAAAACAGGGAGGGAACTATGAGGAATGTAGTAAAAACGGACAACACAAAAACAGACAAAGTAATAACGAAAAAAGCAGCGCCGGATTATGAAGAGATTTATCAGGGGCGGTTTGACAAACATTATGATGAATTAAAATGGTTGTATATGGAATTATATGACAATAGTTCCATGTTTGAGGAATTGTGTGACCGGCTGAAGTTGTTTTATGATCAGCGGGGTGATGCGTTAAAGAGGCAGGATGATGCCAGAGAAGCCCAGCCGGATTGGTACAAACAGAATGACATGCTGGGAATGATGTTTTACATTGACAATTTCGCTGGAAATATGAAGGGCGTGGAGCAGCATCTGGACTATATTGAAAAATGCAATGTGAATTACATTCATTTAATGCCATTCCTGGACACCACGGAGGGAAAGTCGGATGGCGGCTATGCGGTTTCCGACTTCCGCAAGGTGCAGGAAAAACTGGGAACTATGGAGGATCTGGAGAAACTCACTGCGGCCTGTCATAAAAAGGGCATCAATGTCTGCATGGATTTTGTCATGAACCACACATCAGAGGATCACCAGTGGGCGAAACGGGCCAGAGCCGGGGAAAAGGAATACATGGATCGCTATTTCTTCTACGATTCCTTTGATATTCCTTCCATCTATGAGCAGACGGTTCCTCAGGTATTTCCCACCACGGCGCCGGGCAACTTTACCTGGCTTCCGGACGCGGGGCGCTTTGTGATGACCACTTTCTATCCTTATCAGTGGGATCTCAATTACCGGAACCCGCGGGTGTTTAATGAGATGATGTATAATTTCCTCTATCTGGCAAACCGAGGGATCGACATTATCCGCATTGACGCGGTTCCCTACATTTGGAAAGAACTGCGCACCTCCTGCCGAAATCTGCCCCAGGTACATACCATCGTCCGGCTGATGCGCATGATCGGTGAGATTGTCTGCCCGGGGATTCTTCTTTTGGGAGAGGTGGTCATGGAGCCGGAAAAAGTGGTGCCCTATTTTGGAACAGTGGAGAAGCCGGAGTGTCATATGCTGTATAATGTGACGACTATGGCCACCACCTGGCACACGGTGGCCACCAGAGATGTGAGGCTGCTAAAGAAACAGCTTGACATCGTCAGCGGTCTGCCAAAGGAATATGTGTTCTTAAATTATCTGCGCTGTCACGATGATATTGGCTGGGGACTGGACTACGGGACACTGTGGCAGTACGGCATGGGAGAGCGGCCCCACAAGGAATATCTGAACAATTACTTTCAGGGATACGCCGGAAACAGCAACAGCAGAGGAGAACTTTACAATTCGGATCCGGTGACGGGAGACGCCAGATTCTGCGCTACCACTGCCTCTATGTGCGGGATTGAGAAGGCGGAAACAGAGGAAGATCCGGAAGCGCTCCAACGGGCGATCCGCTTTGACGTCATGCTGCACGCCTATATGTTTATGCAGTCCGGCATTCCGGTGCTTTACAGCGGAGATGAGATCGGCCAGACCAATGATTATTCTTATAAAGACGATCCCAACAAGGCGGCGGATTCCCGCTACATTCATCGCGGAAAAATGGACTGGAAGGCAGCGGCTGCCGCAGATGATCCTTCCACAGTCGCAGGAGGGGTGTTTCAGAGTCTGGATCAGCTGGAGAAGATCAGGAAAAGTGAAAAGGCTTTTGTCAGCTATGCCGCCACCTGGACCATAGAGACCTGGGATCAGAGCGTACTTGGCATCGGCCGGTATTACCAGGGGGAGAAGATCATCGGTCTGTTTAATTTCAGCGAGCATGACAAGACGGCCTGGATCAATGAGACAGACGGACTGTATGAGGACATGCTTACCGGGAAGAAGAGAGAGGCCCGGGGAGTAGACATACCGGCGTACAGTTTCTATTATCTGAAGAAAGTATAGATGATTGTAAAGTTCCAATGGAACTGTTGAAACAGCCCTTTTCCAGAGCTTCACAATTGCTTAACTATAGAAACTGTCAGGAAGGAGCAGGCAAGTGCAGACGACATCGAGAACAGGAACCGGTCTGATCCATATTTACTGTGGAGACGGCAAGGGAAAGACCACCACCGGTATGGGGCTGTGCCTGCGGGCAGCAGGATGCGGCTGCCGGGTGCTGATCTATCAGTTTATGAAGAATAACAGCACCAGCGAGCGCAAATGTCTGGAGCAGATCAAAAATATAACGGTGATGGACGGCCTGGAGCAGGAAAAATTCAGTTTTCAGCTCACGCCGGAAGAAAAACAGGAAAGACTGAAATTTTACAATGAGCAGCTTGAGGCGGTGACGAAGCGCGCGGCAGCGGAGGACTTCGATGTACTGTTTCTGGATGAAGCGGTCTATGCGGTCCGGGCAGGATTGCTGGATGAGAATGCGCTGCTGGGATTCCTGCAGACCAAACCGGATAAACTGGAAGTGATCCTGACCGGGCAGAGCCCCAGCCAGCGGCTGATGGCGGAGGCAGATTACGTTTCCAACATCTGCAAAGTAAAACATCCCTTCGACCGGCGCCAGCCGGCCAGGGATGGAATCGAACGATAAAACAGTGGTTCCGCATAAAATCAGGACATGAAACGAGGAGTGCCCCGGTATATAAATACCGGGGCTATTATGAAAAAATTTATCAATATGTGTAATGAAGAACCATTACAACATAATTTCGAGATATCCTTCCCGAGAACTGTTTACACTATAACAAGAAAATATGAACAGATAGTGAACAAATTTTGAATAAAAGGTAAAAATACCATAAAATAAACAAAAATAAAATTTGAGAATAAAATTTGTTAGTAAATATATACATAAAAATTCCGTTTAATATATTCAAAAAAATGGGAATATGATACAATGAGCATGTAACGGAAAGTTACGAGGTGGCGCTGCTTATGCAGCGTATTTAAAGTTATATCAGCCATTCCAAAGGGCAGATGTATATATAAACAAGGAGATGGGGTTATGGGAGTAAAAAGAGTATTTCTGATTGTTTTAGACAGTTACGGCATCGGGTATCTTCCGGATGCGGATAAGTTTGGGGATGTGGGCGCGAATACACTGGCTTCTATTGTAAAGTCGGAGAAATATGATACGCCGAATATGAAAAAAATCGGATTGTTTAATATTGACGGGGTGACCTGTGGGGAGCATGAGGAATTCCCCATGGGTTCCTACGGCCGCATGGCGGAGTCCTCCATGGGAAAGGACACCACCATCGGACACTGGGAGATTGCGGGATTGATCTCGCCGAACCCACTGCCCACCTACCCGGAGGGATTTCCTGAGGAGGTGCTGAAGCCCTTCTGCCAGCAGACCGGAAGAGGATACCTGTGCAACAAACCGTATTCCGGTACAGACGTCATCCGGGACTATGGGGAGGAACACTTGAAGACCGGGAAACTGATCGTATATACATCAGCGGATTCGGTATTTCAGATTGCGGCTCAGGAGGAGTTGGTCCCCCTGGAAGAACTGTACCGTGACTGCCGCATCGCCAGAGAGATCCTGCAGGGAAAACACGGAGTGGGCCGTGTGATCGCCAGACCTTTTGTGGGGACATCGCCGGATAATTTTACGAGAACTAGAAATCGTCATGATTTCTCCCTGATTCCGCCAAAGAAAACCATGCTGGTGAGTCTGAAGGAACACGGGATGGATACCTGCGCGGTGGGGAAGATCTACGATATCTTTGCGGGGCAGGCGATTGACCACACAGTATCTATCTCCGGCAATGAAGACGGTATGGAAAAGACCTTTGCCTTCATGGAGGAAGATTTTAACGGACTGTGCTTCGTGAATCTGGTGGATTTTGATATGACCTACGGTCACCGCAGAGACATTGAGGGCTATGCAAACGCAGCCACGGTCTTTGATCGCCAGTTGGGGCAGTTTATGGAGAAGATGAGGGAGGATGACGTGCTGATCATCACCGCCGATCATGGCTGCGACCCGGGTTATAAAGGAACAGACCATACCAGAGAACACACTCCCATGCTGATTTACGGCGCACCGGTGAAAGCGGGGGTATCCATCGGCACCAGGACGACTTTCGCGGACATTGCGGCTACGGTACTGGATATGCTGGGCGTCAGCGAGAGTCTGGACGGAACGAGTTATTGGAATCTGGTAAAAAAATAAACGTTGAGTTTTCTGTTGTTTATGGTTACATTGTTTTCCAGGAACTGTGTAACTGCGCAGGCGTACGAGACCGCGATTTATCCTGCGCCGCAGGTTTATGTGACTCAGCTGGCGTATGAGACCTATTCCCATGGAGTACAAAACGCCATTGACATGGTTCCCGGTGGCGATGTGTTTGCGCCGTTCACGGGAAAGATCGTATACAAGGATGCCAATTGGGGGTTTGTGCTGCTTCAAAGTACAGACAAGGTGCATTTTGCCGATGGTACGCTGGATTATATGACGGCGGGTTTCATGCATGACAGTAATATCTCCGATCTGTATGTAGGAAAGATCATCAAGCAGGGGCAGAAATTCTACCAGGCAGGCGGAATGGGATATGGAAATCCCTACGCTTACGCGGCTCATGTAGATCTCAGCGTCTTTAAGGGAAAAGTGAATTCGGTCACCAGGTATGGCCGTGGAAACTATTTTGCGTTTAACGCGTTTTATGTGGATACTACTAAGACAAAAATTGTTTATCCTGGCGTTGTGGAAGCCGGAAATAGAGTCAATAATGGCGCGCCCACCAACTACAGGGGACTCTGGAAGACTATTACAAAGCACATCGTGGATGACAATGAACCGCCCAGGATCACAAATGTCAAAGTTACCAACGTGACGTTGGATGGATATACGGTAACCTGCACAGTGACAGATAACGTGGGCGTGACAAGTGTGAAGTTCAAGACGTGGACGAAGAGGGTCGTAAACGGGAGCGCCCAGGATGATCTGGTCTGGCACACGGGAACCGCGTCGGGAAATACTTATACATGCAGAATCAGCCGGGATTCCCATCAAAATGAATACGGGGAGTATGTTACGGATATCTACGCGTATGATGACGCCAAAAACTCAAAATCTTACCGCACCGGGGCGACGATCCCTACGGATCTTGACAAAACTGCGGGGCGGACCATAGCCGATGGTATTTATAACATACAGGCGAAAGCGAATACGGGTTACGAGCTGAGCATTGAGCATGACAGCAATACCAAGGGTGCGAATATTCATCTATGGACACACAGCAATAATATATACCATCGCTTCGAATTTAAATATGTAAGCGATGGATATTACACCATCAAGAACTGCGGATCCGGCCTTTATACAGATGTAGCACAGGCAGGCGTAACGAACGGAACGAATGTCCTCCAGTGGCCCTACGGCGGAGGCGCGAATCAGTTATGGAAGATCGTTCCCGCCGGGGGAAACAGCTATTATCTTACTCCGAAGAGTTCCCTGGGAAGCTGCCTGGATTTGTACAAAGGTTCTGCGGCAAGGGGAACGAATATACAGATTTATCGGGAAAACCATTCCAATGCGCAGAAGTGGGTTCTAAATCCCATCACCGTCAACAAACAAAAACAGACGATCACGGCGAGCAGCGTGACGAAGACGGTGGGAAATGCCGCATTCAATCTTAATGCCAAAACCTCAGGAAATGGAAAACTGACTTATAAATCCAACAATGCCAAAGTGGCAAAGATTTCCGGTACAGGGCAGGTTACGGTTGTTGGACCTGGAATAGCAACCATCACGATAACCGCAGCAGAGACTGCAGCATTCAAGGCTGCAACGAAGCAGGTCAGTGTTTCGGTGCGTCCGAAACCTGTAACGGTGAAAAGCCTGCAAAACAGTAAAGCAGGGATACTGACAGTAAGCTGGTATAAAGGAACGGATGTAACGGGATACCGCATTCAGCTGGCCGACAACGCGAGCTTTACCAATGCAAAGACTGTGTCTGTGAGTGGCGGCAACATAATCTCGAAAGATATTTCGGTTGTGAAAGGGAAAACATACTGGGTCAGGATTCAGGCATACACGGGTATTGTTTATTCCACATGGAGCACTGCCAAACAGACAACGATCACGAAGTAAAAAGAAAATGGGAAATATGGAGGATGGGCAATGACCGGAGAAAATTTGACAGGG
Source organism: uncultured Lachnospiraceae bacterium (assembly GCA_902778245.1). Classification (GTDB taxonomy): domain Bacteria; phylum Bacillota; class Clostridia; order Lachnospirales; family Lachnospiraceae; genus Merdiplasma. The sequence continues at coordinate 9,009 of CACYXH010000111.1, forward strand.
AAGAAAAGAGAAAAAAAGAGAACCGTCTGCGTGACGGGACACAAGAACCCGGATACGGATTCTATTTGCTCGGCCATTGCCTACGCTTACCTGAAGAACCAGATGGATGACAGTTGTAATTATGTGGCCACCCGGGCGGGCCAGGTGAACGGGGAAACGCAGTTTGTGCTGGACTATTTTCATATGGATCAGCCGCTGTTTCTGGATAACATCGGAACCAGGGTGAAGGACATGGAAATCCGGGAGGTGCCGGGAGTTAAGAACAATATTTCCATAAAAAACGCGTGGACACTGATGCGGGGGCAGAATGTGTTCACGCTGCCCATCACAGATGAACAGAATCACCTCCACGGGCTGATCACCATCAATGATATTGCCAAATCTTACATGGAAGAATACGACAGCGCCATCGTTTCGGTGGCAAAAACGCCCTACCGCAATATCCTGGAGACCCTGGACGCCCAGATGGTCGTTGGAGATGAGGAGGCATTCTTCGACCAGGGAAAAGTCGTGATCGCGGCTGCGAATCCGGATGTGATGGAGAACTATATCGAGGAACACGACATGGTGATCCTGGGAAACCGCTATGAGTCTCAGCTTTGCGCTATCGAGATGAACGCGGGATGTATTGTGGTCTGCCTGGGGACTCCTGTGTCAAAAACTATACAGCACCTGGCGAAGGATCATAACTGCACTGTGATCGTCACCCCGCTGGACACTTATGCTGTGGCAAGGCTGATCAACCAGAGCATGCCGGTGGAATTCTTTATGAAAAAAGAGAATCTGGTGACCTTCCGCAGATCAGACTACACGGAAGAGATCCAGGAGATCATGTCCAAAATGAGATACCGGGATTTTCCGGTCTTGGATAAAAAGGGTCGGTATACCGGCATGATCTCCCGACGGAACCTGCTGGGCGTGCGCAGACGCGCATTGATCCTGGTGGATCACAATGAGGTGGCCCAGGCGGTGGACAATGTACAGGAGGCTGAAATCCTGGAGATCATCGACCACCACAGACTGGGATCTCTGGAGACAATGGCTCCGGTCTATTTTCGGAATCAGCCGGTGGGCTGCACGGCCACCATTATTTATCAGATATTCCGGGAACAACAGGTGGAGATACCGCCGGAGATTGCCGGGCTGCTCTGCAGCGCGATCCTCTCGGACACATTGATCTTCCGTTCGCCCACCTGCACGGCTATGGATCGGGTGGCCGCTGCC
>CACYXH010000112.1 GCA_902778245.1 uncultured Lachnospiraceae bacterium
TCCGTCAAGTCGTTGCGGATCTCCCGCTCGATGGCCGGGGCGATCAGGCGCTTATAGCTGTCCGCGGCCACTTCTCTTAGCACCGGCGATGTGTACGGGTTGTCCCTTGTGATCAGTTTCCGTTCCAGGTAGGACAGGATCTTCTCCTCCGGAGCTTCCAGCTTCACCGTCAGAAACTTTTCTTTTTCCCCCCGGTTCAATGCCAGAACCCGGTGACCAACGATCTTCGATACCTGTTCCTCATAGTTGTAATACATCTCATAGACAGATTCGGCCGTTTCTTCTTTCGCGCCGGAGATGATCCTTCCCTCTTTCATGGTCAGTTCCCGGATCCAGGTGCGGTAATCTGCCTCATCGGAAACCATCTCTGCCAGAATATCCTTAGCCCCCTGCAAAGCTTCTTCTGTCGTCTCTACTCCCATTTCCTGAGAAACATAGGATAACGCTTCCTGTTCTAAAGGTGTTTTTGTCATCTGAAGCAAGATCAGATTTGCCAGAGGCTCCAGCCCCTTTTCTTTTGCCATAGTAGCTCTGGTTCTTCTCTTGGGACGATACGGACGGTAGAGATCTTCCACTGCCACCAGAGTACCCGCTTCCAGAATCTGCCCTCGCAGCTGGGGGGTCAATTTCCCCAGCTCTTCGATGGTGGACAGTACCTGCTCTTTCTTCTCCTCCAAATTGCGAAGGTAGTTCAACCTTTCATATAATTTCCTCAGCACTTCATCATTCAGCGATCCGGTAACCTCCTTGCGGTATCTGGAAATAAACGGAATGGTGTTGCCGTCATCGATCAACTGAACCGCCGCTTCTACCTGCCAGGTTTTCACCTCCAGCTCCTGTGCCAGTGTCTTAATAATATCCATGTTCTGCTGCTCCTCATCATTCTTTTTTCGCAGCTTTATTATAGCTGATACCCAGCGTTTAAACAAGGAATTTATTGTTTTTTTCAGGGCTCTGTGCTATGATGAAATACATCTCATTACTGCAAAGGAGAGTTATGTTATGAACGATTTCTATGATAACGGCAACGCTCCGGAAGGCTCCGTGAAAATGGCCACCGCAGCCCTCATCGTTGGTATCGCCGCGGTTTTGTTTTTCCGGATATTTTACCTTTCCATCCCTATGGCTGCTATTTCTATCATCCTGGCCCTGCTGTCCAGAGGCGGCTATACCGTCAGTCTGAGAGGGAAGCTGGCCATCATTGTTTCCTCCGCCACCATTATTTTTTCTGCCTCAAACACAGCCTATACGATCTATCAGATCTACCACGATCCGGTGCTTCGACAGCAGTTTGAAATGTACATGGAATATTTTGAAAGACTTTATTCAGAAGACGAAGATTCTTCCATATGGGAACTACTCCCCCGGCAGGAACAGGATACGCCGGAGCCAGCTCCTTCCGCTCCGGTATTGCCCATAGAAGGAGGCGAACAGATATGATTTATGATAATAGAGAATTAAAAAAACGAGCCCGGCAAAAACTGGTGGGAAGATACGGAATCACCGCTGGAACACTGCTGCTCTGCAATTTGATCACCACCGCACTTTTTGAACTGATCCAATCTGTGATACCAGGGAATTTATATTCGCTCAGCCAGGCATCCTCGATGTTTTCCATTGCAGCTTATTTAGTGTGCAGCATCATTATTGTTTTTTTGGGTAACATCCTACTCTCCGGTTATCGGTATCTTCATATGAACATTGCCAGACAACAGCCTTGCAGCGTCAGCAATCTGTTTTATGGATTTAACCATCAGCCGGACAAAGTGATCTTACTGATTCTTCGTGTCCTTTCGATCAACTTGCTCTATATGCTGCCCTGCCTGTTCATTTCTTATGTTGTCGGCTCCCTGTTTTACACGCTTTTGGGAACCTCAATAGAAATATTTTCCATTACAGCCATAATCGTTGCCGCAATCGTCCTGATCCCGGTGAATCTGCGCTACGTTCTGATCTTCAATCTCTGGGCGGATTATCCAGATCTTACCGTCAAGGAAATGACACTGAAAAGCCGAGAAATGATGCGGGGAAACCGGACCCGCTACTTTCTGCTGATACTGTCCTTTATCGGTTGGTATCTCCTGGCTCTGCTCTCACTTGGCATCGGTCTGATCTGGATCCAGCCATATGTAATGATGACCTGCACCCAGTTCTATCTGGAACTGAACGAAAGCCAAAGGGACACGGCCTATTGGTCAAACGAACGGTATAACGGATAGCCGCCCAAAATTTTCTCAGCGCAGCAAATAGCGCATCATCCCATGTCCCTCAGGCCTGTAGTTGCCGCTTGCCTTTGCCTCGCTCTCATTATACTTCCAGTCGTAGGACTGCTGCGATGTACTGTCATACAGCAGATACGGTACAGGATCTGAGGTGTGAGTTCTCACCCGGATCGGTGTGGGATGATCCGGAAGCACCAGCAGGCGGTATTCTTCTTTGGACGCGTCCATCTGTTCTCTGACGATCCGGATCACACGCTGATCCAGATTTTCAATGGCCTGTACTTTCCGCTCCACACTTCCCTGATGCCCCATCTCATCCGGTGCTTCCACGTGAATGTAGGCAAAGTCATAACCATCCTTTAGCAGCGCGTCCACAGCAGCCTGAGCTTTCCCCTCGTAGTTGGTGTGCAGACCGCCATTGGCGCCCTCCACGATGATATTTTTCATTCCTGCTCCCACGGCAATTCCCTTCAAAAGATCCACCGCAGAGATCATGACACCTTTTTTATGATAATTTTCTTCAAAAGATGTCAGCGCCGGTTTCGTTCCCGCGCCCCAAAACCAGCAGCTGTTGGCCTGATTGAGCCCTTTTGCTTTCCGCTCCAGGTTAATGGGATGCTTCGAAAGGATCTCATAACTTTTCTTCTGCATTTCCAAAAGTTTCTCATCTTCGGGCAGATACGGTCTGATCACTTCCGTGAGATGATCGTGGGGAGCCGCCAGAGATACCACCTGGCCGCCTTTCCAGATCAGGCAGTGACGATAGCTGGTGCCAAGGTACAGCTTGTACTCCTCATTTTCCAGTTCTTCCTTCAATGCTTCCACCAACACGGCTGCATCTTCCGTGCTGATCTCCCCGGAGCTGTGATCCAGGATCCGTTTCTGCTCGTAGGGTTCTTCTTCCGTCAGCGTTACCAGATTGCAGCGCAGCGCCACATCCTCCGCCTCCATAGGAACACCGATACTCAGCGCTTCCAATGGAGAGCGCCCGGTATAATATCTTTTCGGGTCATATCCCATAACCGCCAAGTTGGCGGTATCGCTGCCGGGACTCATGCCCTCCGGTATGGTATGCAGCAATCCGATCTCGGACTTTGCTGCCAGCGCATCCATCTCCGGGGTGCGGGCATACTCCAATGGAGTCTTTCCATTCAAGCTTTCGATGGGTTCGTCCGCCATTCCGTCTCCCAAAACTACAATGTATTTCATATCCTTTCCTATTCTCCTCCCAAAATCTTTAAATGCTGAACGCCTTTCTTATTCTCTATGATCTCCATCATCTCCGAAACGTTTCCGGTGGTAGGAAGCACATCTACACTGATGGTAGTAGAAGCCATTCCATTGATGGGAATGCTCTGGTGGATCGTCAGAATATTCGCATTGTGCTGCGCAACCACTTTCAGCACATCGGAAAGCAGTCCCGGCTCATCCCGCATCTGTAAAACGAAAGTGATAGTCTTCCCCTTCACATTTTCATGAAACGGGAAAATATCATCCTTATACTTGTAAAAGGAGCTTCGGCTGATTCCCAGCTGATCCACCGCTTCTTGTATCGTCTCCACAGCATTCGTTTCCAAAAGTTTCTTTGCCTCCACCACTTTTAGAAGCACTTCCGGTATCGCCTTCTGCTTTACCACAAAATATTGCGACTTCTCTGACATATCCTTCCTGCCTCCCTAGAACTTCCGACCGCCTCCGCCAAAGGAGTTTCCTCCGGAACCGGTATGTACCGTAGAAGAATGACCGCCGAATCCTCTCTCGGTATACGGCGGTGAGTCACTACTTTATTTACCAGCGTATCGGTTCGCCTGCGCAGTTTGAGCTGAGAATTATCCCGGTAAGAATAGGAATAATTTCCGATTTTCATCTTATACTTTCCTACCGTTATCCCAAAAATGAGGATAGCAACCACCAGGCCGAGCAGCAGCCCGCTCAGTATTTCGTACAGTTCCAGGGAATACTCTTTTGGCGTCTCATAATAGACCACCTCTCCGGTATCCTCATCCACTGTATAGGTTTTTTCCTGGATTCCCGCTTTCAGATACTGATCCGTATCGGAGAGCATGGCGGCAAACGCTTTGGCATACTCTCCGTCGACAACACAGTCGTAAGCGTCATCCAAAGCCTGATTCCATCGCTCATCATCCAGATAATAGCGCATCATACCGGAAGTAGCGATATACACTTCCCGGTTATCCATATCGATCAGATAGATCACACCATCCAGTGTGGTCTTGTGATCCATATAATAATCCTCGGCGTAGTCTCTGGCTTCCTTTCCCTCGGCGTCGTCCGTGGTGACAACGAAATAATCGTATCCGGTACTATCCGCCAGCGTCTTCGCGTGACTCTGCAGCTGGTCTTCCTCAGAAGCAGTAAGCAGATCCGCCCCGTCATCCACCAGCGCACAGCCTGCGCTCTCCGCGAAAACCGGATTCATCTGCGCAGCCGACAAAAGCAATGCCGCCGCAAGCGCTCCTAATACTTTCCCTCTCATGTCAGATACCCCCCTATCATGCAAACAACTGCCAAAGCAACGCCCACAATAAGGGAAAACAGGCTCAGCTTTTTATAGTCCACCGGAAGTTCCCCCCGGATCGTTCCGGTCTGTCCATTCATGGTATAGTAATAAACCTTCCCATTTCTACCAGCATAGGTCAATACCCACACCGGCAGCAACAGATAGTTCCATGTCTCCTGCCCATGGTTTATTCTGGAATTGCGGACATTGACGGTGGAATATCCCGTTATGGAATCCCGCAGGATCTGTTGGGAATACTTTTCTGCTTCCTGATGAAGCTGCGCGGCAAAGTCCTGCTTCTCCATGTCCCGCTTTTCTGCCAGGAACCCGGATAGATATCCCATGGAGAATTGTTTTGCCTCGCTCAGCCGGAAGGGAAAAACTCCGTTCACCAGCGCTTTATCGCTCTTTTTCAGCGCATTTTTCGGTATATTCTTGAGTGTAATATCTCCGTCCCGTTCCACCTGGTAGATACTGGTTTCGGTATATTCCGTGTCCCCGCTCCTCCAGGTGCGCACTCTTGTGGCTTCCGCGTTGACCCAGCCCTCCGTATCGCAATCATAGATCCAGTAAGGATAATAAACACCGCTGAATTTTTCAATCTGTTCCTCATTGAAAAAAGCCTTGGGGACAAATTTCTTCTTTCCAACAAACTTCATAAACTGCTCTGTGGCTGACTTCCTGTCGATGGAAAAGGGAATGATCTTATCCGGAAGATACTCGCCGGACAGCCTGCCGCCCAGCACCACCGGATTGTGGCAATAGTAACAGAATGTAGCCGCCGTGGTCTCATCCGTCACAACTTCAGCCCCGCAGCTGGGACAGGTATACACCATCGCCGTCTGCGCGCTGCTTTTGCCGGATCGGGATGCGGACCGACTGCCGTTTTCGTCATCCGCCGTATCGTCCACACGCTCGCTCCCTTCAGCCGGAGTCATCTCCTCCAGCTGACGCTGCGTAAATTCAGATACACAGTATTCACATTTGTACTTCTGACTGGCGGGGTCAAAGACCAGTTCTCCGCCGCAGTTCGGACATTTGTAGGTAATTACTGCCATGCTCTCTCTCCTTTACGCACGGGGTTTCCCGCATTCTGAGCAAAACTTTCCTGTATTAACGGTTCCGCAGCTGCAGGTCCAGGGACCGATCTGCGGTCTGGCACTTCCGCACTCCTGGCAGAATTTTCCGGTATTCACCGCGCCGCAGCCGCAAGTCCAGCTTTCACCCGCCTGAGCCGGTGCTGCCTGGGGCTGGGGAGCCGATGCCTGAGGCTGAGCTGCTGCCGCCTGATTCATCTGCATCTGCTGCAGATTTACCGCGCTGGCATTTCCCATCATGCTGCCTGCCGCCTGCATGCCAAAGCCCATACCCATATAACCTGCTGCCGCACCGTTGGCGTTGGAGCCGGCCGCTTCCAGACCTCTGGCAATGGCGCTCTGCATATATCCCTCTCGGATCGTGGGGTCGCTCATCATCGCGCCCTGATTGCGCATGTTGATTAGTTTCTGGGATTCCTCATCATAGGAGATGCTGGCCAGGGCAACGGAAACAATCTCCATACCCCGCAGATTCTTCCAGCTTTCATCCAGCGTACTGGCCATGTACCGGCTCAGTTCCGTACTCTTGGATGCTACATAGGAAATTCTTACTCCGTCTGCAGACATCTGATTGATGGAGGTCTGCAGCGCCTCTAAAAATTCTGCCAGATACTGGCTGTTAATATCATCGATCTGTACGCGTACCGCGTTTCTCGGAATCGCCTCCGCATAGAAAAGCAGCGGATTGGTGATACGGATAGAATAAGTTCCATGGGCTCTCAAAAACAGTTCCGCATTATAGAAATTGTCAAAATAGTTAATGGGATTTCTGGTTCCAAACTTAATCCCTTTGATCTCCTGGGTATTGATGTAAAACACCTGCTGGGACATGGGGGTAGCTCCGCCGAATTTGAAACGGTTGAACGCCTCTTTCAGGCTCTCGCCCCACTCGCCGTTAAACAGAGACGGGGAAGACGAATTATCCACAATAAAGTAACCCGGTTCCGCAGTATAGTCCACAATTTTTCCGCCATCCACCAGGATCATAAACTGGTTGTCATACACATGGATCACAGATCCATTGGAAATCACATCCTTTGTTCCTTTGCCGCCGCTTTTTTTCACCACACCCTTAATGAAAACGGTCTGTTCTCCCATTCCTTCCGGTTCCACGATCTCCTGCCACTGATCGGAAAGGGAACCTGTCACTGTCTGAATCGCTGCTCTGATAATACCCATAATACTTTTCCTCCTTTTATTCCTGCGCCCTCTTATTGTCTTTGAAAGGGCAATTTGTTCGCTGAATAGTATAGGGGCTGCTGCAATGCCAACAACCCCTGCGTATAAGTTATCTTGTTTATTCTTCCTCCGGCCCCAGGGTCAGCCACTTCAGGTATGCATTGATAAAAAGGTCAATATTTCCGTCCATCACACTGTCCACGTTTCCGGTTTCCGCATTGGTCCGATGATCCTTTACCATGGTATATGGCTGAAATACATAAGATCGGATCTGATTCCCCCAGCCGATCTCTTTCACTTCCCCGCGGATATCGGATGCTTTTTCCTTATTTTCCTGCTGTTTGAGCAGATACAGTTTCGCTTTCAGCATCTGCATAGCCTTATCTTTATTCATGTGCTGAGAGCGTTCATTCTGGCACTGTACCACGATGCCTGTAGGGAAGTGAGTGATACGGATCGCCGAAGAAGTCTTGTTGATGTGCTGGCCGCCTGCGCCGCTGGAGCGATAAGTGTCAATCCGGATATCCTCGTCCCGGACTTCTACATCCACATCGTCCTCAATATCCGGCATCACATCACAGCTCACAAAGGACGTCTGCCGCTTTCCTGCGGCGTTAAAGGGAGAAATGCGCACCAGGCGGTGTACTCCGCGTTCGGACTTCAAATATCCGAAGGCGTTCTCCCCGTTGATCTGGAAGGTCACGGACTTAATTCCCGCCTCATCTCCATCCAGATAGTCCAGCACTTCCAGCTGGTATCCCTTCTTATCCGCCCAGCGGCTGTACATGCGATACAGCATGGAAGCCCAGTCGCAGGATTCTGTTCCTCCCGCTCCCGCGTGGAGTGTGACAATGGCATTGGTATTGTCATATTCCCCGGAGAGAAGCGTCTTGATCCGGATCGCTTCAAATGCTTCCTTAAAAGAATCCAAAGTCTCCTGAATCTCCGGAATAACCGCCGGATCATTTTCCTCGTATCCCATCTCCAGCAGAAGCTCCACTTCCTCGTACTGCTCCTTCAGCTGTTGATATACTTCCACGTCATCCTTCAGACTTTTCAGCACCTTCATGGATTCCTGAGATTTTTCCGGGTCATCCCAAAATCCCGGAGCCTCCATCTCGCGTTCCAGTTCCTGGATCCTCTGTTCCTTGTTTACCAGGTCAAAGTGAATCCCTCACTTCCACTAATGGTTTTGTATAGCTATTTAAAATTGCTTTAAACTCGTCCAGTTCAACCACAGCTTCACCTTCTTTCTTAACATAATTTCTTAACATAATTTCTAAACTAAGACAGATACGACCCGGAAATGCTTTAATCAGCATTTTCCTAAGCTTTACGCCCGTGACACTGTTTGTATTTTTTGCCGCTTCCGCAGGGGCAGGGATCGTTGGGGTAAATCTTAGTCTCAGCACGCTTCTTCGGTGCACGAACACTGGTATCGTCCTTGTTTGTGCCGGTCACCTTAGCCACTTCCTCACGCTCCACTTTCTGCTCTACCTTTACATGGTACAGCATCTTCACGGTATCTTCCTGGATTGACGCGATCATGGAATCAAACATCTCGAAACCGCTCATCTTATATTCCACCAGTGGATCCCTCTGACCGTAGGCCTGCAGACCGATACCCTGACGCAGCTGATCCATATCGTCGATGTGATCCATCCACTTGCGGTCGATCACTTTCAGCAGAACCACGCGCTCCAGCTCCCGGATCTGTTCTTTCTCCGGGAACTCCGCCTCTTTAGATTCGTACAGTTTCACCGCCTCTTCCTTCAGATATTGTTTCAATTCATTCTTCTTCATGGAGGCTGTTTCCTCATGAGTGATATGCTTCAGAGGAATGATGGGGATAAGAATATCGTTCAGTTCCCTCAAATTCCAATCCGCATTCTGTTGTTCATCTGCAATGCACACATCTACCGTATTGTCCACAGTCTCCGTGATCATGCGGAAAATAGCATCCCGCATGTTCTCGCCGTTCAGCACTTTGCGGCGTTCTTCGTAAATGATCTCCCTCTGGTCGTTGTTTACTTGGTCGTACTCCAACAAATTCTTACGGATACCGAAGTTATTGCTCTCAATCTTTTTCTGGGCCCGTTCAATCGCGGAGGAAAGCATCTTATGCTCAATCTGCTCGTTCTCCTGAACGCCCAGAGACTTGAACACACTCATCATCTTGTCGGAACCGAACAGACGCATCAGATCGTCTTCCAGAGAAATGTAGAATCGAGATTCGCCCGGATCTCCCTGACGGCCGGAACGGCCTCGCAGCTGATTGTCAATACGCCTGGATTCATGGCGTTCCGTACCGATGATCTTCAAACCGCCGGCGGCTCTGGCTTCATCATCCAGTTTGATATCCGTACCACGTCCTGCCATGTTGGTAGCGATGGTAACGGCGCCGTGTACGCCGGCCTCCGCCACGATCTCGGCCTCCAGTTCATGGAACTTTGCGTTCAGCACTTTATGCTGAATGCCCTCTCTGCGCAGCATACCGGAAAGCAATTCAGATACCTCAATGGTGATGGTGCCCACCAGCACCGGCTGTCCCGTAGCGTGGGCTTCCTTGACCGCCTCCACCACTGCGCGGTATTTCTCTTTTTTCGTCATGTAAACCGCATCGTCCAGATCTTTTCTCATCACCGGACGGTTGGTGTCGGAATCTCAATAACGTCCATTCCATAAATATCCCGGAACTCCTGCTCCTCGGTGAGGGCCGTACCGGTCATGCCGGCTTTCTTTTTGTATTTATTAAAGAAGTTCTGGAATGTAATCGTAGCCAGAGTCTTGCTCTCACGTTTTACCTTCACATGCTCCTTCGCCTCGATGGCCTGATGCAGGCCATCAGAATAGCGGCGTCCTGGCATGATACGTCCGGTAAACTCATCCACGATCAGGACCTCATCATCCTTCACCACATAATCCTGATCCCGGAACATCAGGTTGTGGGCCCGCAGCGCCAGAATAATGTTGTTCTGGATCTCAATATTCTCCGCATCAGAAAGATTCTCGATCTGAAAGAATTTCTCTACTTTCTTAATACCGTCCGCCGTCAAAGTGACGATCTTGTCCTTTTCATTTACGATGAAATCACCGGTCTCTGTGATCTCTTCTCCCATGATGGCGGTCATTTTTGTCACTTCACCACTGGCTTCACCGCGCTCCATCTGTCTGGCCAGAATGTCGCAGACTTCATAAAGTTTGGTTGATTTGCCGCTCTGGCCTGAGATGATCAGTGGGGTTCTGGCCTCATCAATCGATGATGGCGTAGACAAGATCACGCTGTACCAGCTGCTCCTTGTAGATTACCATATTATCTCTCAGGTAATCGAAGCCAAGCTCGTTATTTGTGATATAAGTAATATCGCAGGCATACTGTTTTCTTCTCTCGTCATTATCCAGAGAATTCAGCACTACGCCAACGGTCAATCCCAGGAACTCATGTATCTTACCCATCCACTCCGCGTCACGCTTTGCCAGGTAATCATTTCAGGTAAGCCGGCAGTGTGGATACCAGCGTCTTACCTTCACCGGTCTTCATCTCAGCAATACGGCCCTGATGAAGGATGATACCGCCGATCAGCTGCACCTGATAGTGTTCCATATCAAGTACACGCTTCGCGGCTTCACGCACCGTAGCGTAAGCTTCCGGAAGCAGTGAATCCAGCGTTTCCCCCTGCGCGTATCTCTCTTTATATTCCGCCGTCTTATCCCTCAGCTGCTCATCCGACAGAGCCTGCATCTGAGGTCTCAGGCTCTCAATTTTTTCCACCAGAGGCATAATACGTTTTAATTCCCTCTGGCTGTGAGTGCCAAACACTTTTTCAACAAGATTCATTTTCATTCTCCTAATTTCGTTTTTGATACTAAAGTCCCGTCTATTGTAACACTTTCGGGCGATAAAGACAATGTGTTTTTTCCTTTGGTTCTAAAAATGCCCCTCCACCACCGGTGAAAAGGCCTTTACATCGAGCTGTTTCCTGGTGTCAAAACTCCTTTACATACCTGTTTTAGCCGGTTCTCTCTTTGGCATACCCGCCGCGTAAGTCTGGTAATGATACCGCATCAGAAAGGGACAATCCTCGTAAAACCATATATAAAAATTACCTGTCGACCACTAAATGGCTGACAGGTAATTTCATTGTTTCGTTATAAGACTTTATTTTTCTTGTTTATTCTGTCATTTTTTATCAACCTTAACCGTTGTTGTAACACCGCTTCCAGCCGTTACTGTAACCACATAATATCCATACGCCTCTGTCCGGTTGTCCGTGGAAACGCCAAAGTTGGTAATCTGTTTTGTGCTTCCGTCATCGTAGGTTCCTGTAACAGTGAAATCTTTTGCGGCGATTCCGCTCATGTCGCTTGCTCCATCTTTGTTATATACTGCCGAAATGGAAAGGAGGGTAGGTTCGCCTTCTGTGACTACCCTTACGCTCAGCTCTTCCGTATATTTTTCAGTAATATCCTTTATCGTAATAAAGTACCATCCGCCACTGAGTTTATAATTGAAATAATAGTCACAATCCGCTGTAGTACCATCTGAGTATTGGTATTTCACATCGAAATCATCTGCGTCAAACTCATATCCTTTCACTACAGACGACAGCTTACATGTAGCGGTCATTCCGGTTACGGTCTTAGGAACTACCACTTTCACAGTAAGAGAAACCGTAAGCCCGCCATAGGAAACATTTGCCTTGTAGTTTCCGGCATTGGCCTTCGGTGTAAAATCACATGTCGCTGAAGCAGTAACGTCTTTCTCAGAACCATCCGAGTAGACCGCCTTCACCGTCAACTGACCGGGAGCCAGATTTTCATTTACATTGACTGATCCGCTGATACCGGCTGACAATTTTGAAAGTGTCGGCTCACTGGATGTTGCCGGAACCAGCACAGATGTGGTGATGCTGCCGCTGGTAAACGTTGCCGTATAGTATCCGTCGGACGGTCCGGTCACCTCATAGGTATAGGAAGTAAGAGCTTTTGTACTACCGTCCGAATAAGTTCCGTTTACCGTGAATTTATCTTTCGTAACTTCGCTGATGGAACTGGCTGCCGTCCCATTATAGTTCGCCGAAATAGACTTCAGGGTTGGACTGACTGCTTTTACAGTCAACTGCTTTGTGTATCCGTATTTCGTATCTTTGACCGTAATCTGGTAAGTTTCACCTGACTGAGCAACATCAATGGAGAAGCTGCCGCAATCATCTGTACTGTCATCCTCGTATACATACTTAACCGTGAAATCACTGGTCTTAAAAGTATAGCCTACATTCACAGAAGTCAGCTCGGTAGTCGCAGTTATGTCTTTCACCGTTTTTGTTGTGCCGCTTCCGCTTCCAGTATCAGTCGTCGGAACCGCCACTGTAGTGGACAAACCTGCGCTGGTGATCGTCGCTGTGTAGCTTCCGTTTACAACGGTGCCGTTTACGCTGATGCTATAAGTTCCCAGCACCTTTGTAGTTCCATCATCATATGTTCCGGTTACTTTGAAGTATGTCTCCTTCACTTCACTTACACTGCCGACCGTCGGTCCGGTATATTCCGCTTTGATAGATTTCAGTACCGGGCTTATCATCGTCACAGTAAGCGTTGTTGTATATTTATTATACTTTGTCTCAGCGATCGTGATAAGATAGGAGCCGCCCTGTTTTGTTTGGGTGAGGGAATATGCACCGCACTCTGCTCTGCTTCCGTCGGAATATACAAATTCCACATCAACATCGCTGACCTTAAAACTATATCCTTCTTTCACCGAAACCAGCGCAGTGCTTGCCTCAATGCCGGTTACCGTCTTGCTTGTGTCACTTCCGCCTGATCCGCTGCCAGAACCACTTCCACTGCCAGAACCACTTCCGCTGCCAGAGCCGCTGCCAGAGCTGCTGGCGGGAACTGCAACGGTTGTCGATACGCTTCCACTCTTTACCGTCACCATATAGTTACCGTTTGTCACTGCGCCATCCACATCAATACTGAAACCAGTAACTGCCTTCGTGCTGTTATCATCATACGTCCCGGTCACAGAAAAATCCGTCGCTTTAATCTCATCAATGCTGCTGACCGCCGAGCCATTATACACTGCCTTGATAGATTTCAACGTCGGGCTGACCACTTTCACAGTTACTTTTTTTGTGAAGCCGTTTACAGTATCTTTTATCGTAACGATATAGGAACCGCTCTGCAGCTCATAACCGATGGAGTATGCTCCGCACTCGGCTGTGCTGCCGTCTGAATACACATAATTTACTTCAAAATCATCTGTCTTAAAGCTGTATCCTTCTTTTACAGAGGCCAGTTTTGAAATCACCTCAATGTCGGTCGCTGTTTTGCTTGTACCACTTCCACTGCCGCTTCCGGTGTTCGTTGTCGGAACCGCAACAGTTGTGGTAAAGGTCCCGCTCTTTACAGTCACCGTGTAGTTGCCATTTGTCACAGTTCCATCCACAGAGATTTCGAAGCCTGTAACTGCCTTTGTACTCCCGTCATCGTAAGTACCTGTCACAGTAAAGTTCGCCGCCTTGATCTCGTTAATACTGTTGACTTTAGTCCCGTTATATACAGCCTTAATAGATTTCAGTGTCGGATAAACCACTTTCACAGCCAATTCCTTTGTGAAACCATTGGCTGTATCTTTTATCGTAACAATGTAAGAGCCGCTCTGCAATTTATAACTGATGGAATAGGCTCCGCACTTTGCAGTTGAGCCATCAGAATACACATATTTCACATCAAAATCACTGTCCTTGAAGCTGTATCCCTCTTCCACTGAAGGCAGGGTGGTAGTCGCTGTTATACCGGTAGCATTTTTACTGGTGCCGGTTCCGCTTCCTGTATCTGTAGTCGGAACCTGTACCGTCGTAGACAGACTGCCGCTTGTGATCGTTACCGTGTACTTACCACCTGTCACCGTGCTGTTCATGGAAATGCCGAAACCTGTAACTGTCTTTTTACTTCCATCGTCATACGTTCCGGTTACCGTAAAGTTTGCAGCATTGATCTCGCTGATACTGCTGACCGTCGGTCCATTGTAAACTGCTGTAATGGACTTCAATGTCGGTATTACTGCTTTTACGGTAAGCTGGGCTGTAAATCCTTTTTCATTGTCTTTTATCGTAATGATATAAGAACCATTCTGCAGTTTATAGCTGAGGGAATACGCACCGCACTTTGCGGTCGTTCCGTCTGCATAAACATAATTTACAGTAAAATCACTTGCCTTGAAGCTGTATCCCTCTTTCACGGAAGTCAGCGTTGTGGTCGCTTTAATGCCGGTGGCATTTTTACTGGTGCCGGTTCCAGTACTGGTTCCGGTTCCCTTGTTTGTCGTCGGCACCTGTACCGTTGTTGAAACATTTCCGCTCTTTACCGTTACCGTGTATTTGCCGTTTGTAACCGTACCATTCATAGAAATGCTGAATGATGTGACCGCCTTTGTACTCCCGTCATCATAAGTTCCGGTTACTTTGAAGTTCGCTGCCTTAATCTGACTAATATCGCTTACCGTCGATCCAGTATAGACTGCTTTAATGGATTTCAGTGTTGGAACGACCACCTTTACTTTTACGGTTTGGGTGTATCCTTTTGTGCTGTCCTTTACTGTAATGACATAATACCCGCTCTGCAATTTCCAGCTGATAGAATATGCGCCGCACGCTTCCTTACTGCCATCCGAGTACACATACTTTACAGTAAAATCGCTTGTTTTGAATTTATATCCTTCCTTTACAGAAGTCAGTTTTGTGGTTACTGAAATTCCTGTCAGCTTCTTGTTCGACTTTACCGCAACTTTCTTAGTAAAGGTCTTCAGTACTTTTTTCTGATAAGTCACTGTGACAGTAATCACAGCATTTCCTGCTTTGACACCTTTGATCGTTCCCTTGCTATTTACTGTCGCAACCTTGCTGTTGCTTGTTTTGTAAGCCACAGTACAGCCCGTAACACCGGTGGGAGCTACCTTTTTGCTCTCTCCTACTGCAAGGGTAAGATTTGAAGTATCATACTTCGGGTTGGGACTTACAACAAGGCTAATTGTCTTTTTGCATGTCGATTTCTGGTAGCACTTAATAGTAGCAGTTCCTGCCTTCAGTGCTTTTACTACATAATTGCTGCCGCTTTTCGTAACTGACGCAACTTTTTTGTCGCTGGTGGTCACCTTTGTGTAACCCTTATACGTTATACTGGTTCCCACTGTCACTTTCTTCGTGGTGGCTGCAAGAACCGGCATACAACTCACCAGTATCATAAGCAGTGTAACTACAAGCAGCCTGGAAATGTGATTCTTCTTTTCTCTCATAACTACCCTCTCTTTTTTTTGACCATTCACTTTGATGATAATTTTGCCATACACTTTGCTGTCGATTTCAAAATTATGCGGAACTGAGAATTGGCAAAAAAAACCCTTATATACCTGTTTATACTATCGCGAATACCATATGTCAAGACATTTTTCACGGTATTGGCCTGTCTCTTTCCGTCCTCGCCGCGCCGAAAAACATCTTTATATCCTGCAAAGAGGAATCTCTTCTGACGAAGAAATCCCTCCCGCGTACTTTATCTCAGAATTCCGGCTCAATCAATCCATAAGTGTTACCTTTACGTTTATAGACCACATTCACTTCCTCTGTCTCCGCATTACAGAAAACAAAGAAATTATGTCCCAAGAGTTCCATCTGCACACAGGCATCTTCCGGATACATGGGTTTGATGCCAAAATGCTTGGTACGGATAATTTTTACCTCCTCCGGGGCTTCCGTCTCCTTCTCTATAAATTCTTTTTTGAAATTGCCGCCCTCCTGATGTTTTTCTATAATCTTGTTTTTGTATTTCCGAAGCTGACGTTCAATCACTTCTTCCACAAGATCAATAGAAACATACATATCATTGCTGACCTGTTCCGAACGGATAATATTTCCTTTTACAGGAATCGTAACCTCGATCTTCTGACGTTCTTTCTCCACGCTCATAGTAACGATGATCTCGGTCTCGGGGGTAAAATAGCGTTCCAGTTTTCCCAGCTTCTCTGTGACGGCGCGTCTCAGTCCCTCTGTCACTTCAATATTTTTACCGCTGATCGTAAATTTCATATCATCAACCCCTTTTCAACCCCTTTACGTTTTTTCTGATAGACGCATATTCATCTATAGGTTGATTATACCACAATTTCCATATCTGGCAATTATTTTTCTGTAAATTTTTCACAAAAAGTGACATGTAACAGTCCAATTAGAGTTACCAAAAAAAACACCCTGCGTGGCCAGGGTGTTTTTCCTGCATTATTTGACAACTAATTTGACAGTCTTTGTTCTTGGCGCGTATTTCTTATAGCCAGCAACAGAAACTTTTACTTTGTATGTTCCCTTCTTAGCTCCCTTTTTCAGGGTAACTTTGCCTTTGGAATTTACTGAAATGTATTTCGCTGCATTCTGGGGAGCGCTGGTAACCTTGTAGGTTACTTTTCCTTTGTTCCCACTACTC
>CACYXH010000113.1 GCA_902778245.1 uncultured Lachnospiraceae bacterium
TAAAATGACAGGAAAAACGTCAGATTATCCGGTTCTGGAGATTACATTATTTTGATGGGAAAACATTGGTTTTGAAACCAAAGGATTTGCTGAATAATAATATCCTCTTTCATTACCCCGTTGATGTCTCCCTCTGCGTGAGGGAGTGGATTGAAATATTACCGGAGCTATCTCCGGCTTTGTCGTCCAGAGTCTCCCTCTGCGTGAGGGAGTGGATTGAAATAGTAATCTCCGGTTTGTGTTCTGACAGAAGTTCGTCTCCCTCTGCGTGAGGGAGTGGATTGAAATGTTCCGGTCAGTGGAAAAGGCTCTTGGCGCGGATATGTCTCCCTCTGCGTGAGGGAGTGGATTGAAATATACCTAAATATTATTTTAAAGAAAGGCAAAAAAGGTCTCCCTCTGCGTGAGGGAGTGGATTTGAAATAGTTGATATACAAGCAGCAGGCAAATAGGTGGCAAGGACCCCACGTGTCTGCAGTATAAACTGCTCTGTGTAGGCTGGTTGTGTCAGGATTTCATAAAGAAAGAAAAAGCGCCAACGATTACTACACAAAATGGCAATAATATACACTTGCAATCGAACAAATGTTCTGTTAATATATAGGGACAAGGAGGTTGCAACATGAAACGGGTGATTTTTCATGTAGATGTGAATTCTGCGTTTCTCTCCTGGGAGGCGGTGTATCGGCTTTATCACCTGGGAGGGAAAGTAGATTTAAGAAATGAGGTATCGGCTGTGGGCGGCGATATGGCAATGCGGCATGGGATTATTCTGGCCAAGTCTATTCCTGCAAAGAAGTATCGTATTCAGACCGGGGAGACGATTTTAGAAGCGCAGCAGAAATGCCCGCATTTGATATTGGTTCCGCCGAATTACGGGTTATATGAATGCTGCTCAGAAGCATTTATGAATATCCTTCGCAAGTATTCCCCGTGTGTGGAGCAGTATTCCATTGATGAGGCCTTTTTGGATATGACAGATACGGGGCTGCTATGGGGTGAACCGGTAGATGTGGCGAACCAGATCCGTGAGGAAATCAGAGATACTTTGGGATTTACCGTGAATATTGGAGTGTCAGAGAATAAACTTCTGGCTAAGATGGCCAGCGATTTTCGAAAGCCCGATATGGTCCATAGCCTGTGGCATAATGAGATTCAGGAGAAAATGTGGCCCTTGCCGGTATCCGAACTGTTCTTTGTGGGCCGGGCAACCGCCAAAAAACTGTTTACACTGGGAATTCGCACCATAGGGGATTTGGCCAATACAGATCCGTGTCTGCTAAAATCTCACCTGAAAAAACATGGGGAGCTCATCTGGGAATTTGCGAATGGCATGGATGTATCGGTGGTCCAGTCAGAAACACCGGCGAACAAAGGGTACGGAAACAGTACAACGATAGCCTTCGATGTGTGCGACACATCCACGGCAAAACTGGTATTGCTGGCGTTGGCTGAAACCGTAGGTATGAGACTCCGGGCGGCGGGGGTGCGGGCGGAGGTAATTGCTGTGGGCATCAAAACATACGATCTGCAGTATAGCAGTCATCAGATGACACTTTTGAACGCCACGAACATTACGATTGAACTTCACCGGTACGCCTGCCAACTGTTTGATGAACTTTGGGACGGAACGGCTATTCGACATCTGGGAATCCATACAAGCAGGCTTAAAGATCAGATGAATATGAGACAACTGGATATGTTTGATGAAACAAATTACGAAAAGCTGGAAAAAATGGATGCAGTGATCGATAAAATCCGGCGCTGCTATGGAAATGATTCTGTTATGCGGGCAGCATTTATAGGCAGCAGAATCAATCATGTCTCCGGAGGCATTTCAAGGGAAAAAAGTCAAAAGACACAGGATGTGAAATAGAGGGATTATCAAACAGAGAGAAGGGATTTTGGTGCCATTTGGGATAGGGACAAAGGCAGAACATCCGGACAGCGGAATGATTCAGGGGACCGTAAAAGAGGTGGCAGTGAAGTGTTGGTTTACGGTATCCGGGAAATCAATGCCATTGATGATGAAAGTGCGGACGGAGGAAGAAGAGATCATAAAAGTGGATGATATTCAGGTACTGACGGTGGACAAACAGTGGTATGCTGGTATAATGAATGTGAAATATCGGTGTCAGGCTTTGGTGCGCGGGCAGATGAAGGAGTTTATATTATTGTTCTGTCCGGAAGAATGCTCATGGAAACTTGTTATTTAAGAAATATAATCAGCGTTTTTCTGAAAGGATTGTTATGTGTGGACGATATTATGTGGATGATGAGACTGCAAGAGAAATAGAAAAGATGGTTCTTGACTTGGACAAAAGTATGAAATTTCAGGGGAAAAGGGATATCTATCCATCCCAGAAGGCGGTAGTTTTGTGTCGGAATGATCAGAAATTGACTGCAGAATGGATGGAATGGGGCTTTCCAGGCTATGATAAGGGAAAACTTCTTATTAATGCCAGAGCAGAAGGTATTACGGAAAAGAGGACATTCCGGGATAGCGTTTTGCATCATAGGTGTGTGATCCCGGCCAGAGGTTTTTATGAGTGGAATGCCAGGAAAGAAAAATTTCATTTTGAGAATTTGCGCGAAAACAAAAATCTGTATCTCGCCGGTTGTTTTCGGTTATTTCAGGAACAGCAGCGGTTTGTGATCATAACAACGGCAGCGAATGAGTCAATGCTCCCGGTGCATCAGAGAATGCCGCTGATCATGAAGCAAAATGAGATACAAGACTGGATCATGGATGATGAGGCAACAGAGCATATGTTGAAAAAAGTCCCAGAGCAGCTGCAGAGATATACGCATTATGAACAGATGAGTCTGTTTTAGATAAATAGTCTCTCGGAATCTTGAGACTATACTCCGTCCTTGATCGGGCGGAGGCACATTGAAAAGTAAATACTGTCCAATGATCAAAGAAAAAAGCTGAGGCCATGGAAAAATCAGAAAAATTGGCAAACTTTAATACACCTGGCACAAAAACAGGTTATAATAAAGCAGTCTATTAAATTTAGGCGGCCTGCCTTAAGAGATTCTTCAACTCAGATTCATAAGGCAAGTCCCATGCATCAAGGTGCTGGCACATCATGATGCAATAGAGGCGGCAGTACCAGTTTTTCGATGAACGGTGTCTGCCGTTTTCTAATGCAAAATCGATTTTCAGCCGCTTGTTGCAACGTTCCGATGAAGTCCTTGCATTGTACTCCTGCTTCCATTCATCGCTGTCACGCGGAGGTATGTTGAAGATGCGAGGGTTGTCTTTCATCTGAAGGTGGACTGTTCTTCCATACTTGGAATCAGAGCAGGGTTCACTGCAGGAGCAGCCATATTTACGGCTCGCAAGGGGACAACGGAACTTCAACCGGTGTTTCTTCGCTTCACAGCCGTCATGGTTCATTTTCCTTCCAGCCAGACATACAGGAACGCCATCTTTTCCTATAGTAAAGTCATCTTTATATTTAAGCTTGATGCCGCGTTTCTCATTAAGGTCAATGAACGGCACAACCCCATTTTTAATGAAATACTCATAAAGAGGCATGGCATCATGGGCGGAATCCAGCAGGATCTTGGAAACATGTAGTCCGGGAAGACATCTCTTCATGTTGAACCAGGCATGTAAAAAACCGTGGGAGTCATGCATAGATGCAGGGTTCAGAAGTGGAAACACAGGCAGGTCGCTTTCTGAATCAGAGGAAGTCAGAAGGTAAAGGTCATAGCCGTGATAGAAACATCCCCGGGAAGAATCCCAGCCGATATCACAGTCTGGCTGAGAATAATACCTGGTACACTGGCAGTCAGAAATACCCTTATCCTTACAATCACAGGTGCGGCGGCTTCTTTCAAGGGATGAGGTAACAACCGGAGTTCCATCACCGGACAACGCAAGTGAATCAGGATTCAAAAGGCCCTTAGAAACTGAAACGGATAAAAAGTTCTCGTAAAAAATGTCAAAGAGGCGATCATAAGGCTGGGGAGAGGCAGGAGGGTCAAGATCAAACAGAACCAGAAGATCTTCAACAGTCACCTTATCGACGGGATCGGCTTTGGCACCTTTAGCAGAAGGCTTTTTCACCTTGGATTTAGGAGCATGTTCATGTTCTGAGAGATTCGGCGAAACAGAAGACCAGAGCCGGGTGTTGAAATCATAGAAAGTGCCAACACCAGGAATGTTGTCCGGGGCGAATCCGCTCAGGATAGCATATAAGGGATTCATTTTCAGCTGAGCAGCCCAATCAGTGAATGAAGCGACTTTAAACTCCACTGCAAGAAGCATGGAACGCAGCATACAGGAAGGCAGCCGCGGAGGCGGCCCGAAGACAGAATATCTGTCAGCCATCAGGATGTCTACATTAGAGAGATCATGATGCCAGAAACGATCGATGATCTCCCAGGTGGAACGTGGAAGCATATCTGGATCAGGATAGTATTTACGCATCAGGGTCAGTACATGATCCTGATAGGCGGCATGGCCGCCTGAGTTAACAGGTTTCATAAATGTGCACCTCCAATCAAGTGTGATTACAGTTCTTGATTGAAGGGCGCGCCTCGCTCCGGTGGAGCAGGAGAATATAAGCAAGGCGCGCCGCACATTTGGAATTAGATGTCAACTACTTTTTGCAAAAAAAGTGGGGGATTTTATAAAAAAGGAAACTCGAAAGCCGCTTGGAATAAGGCTTAGAGATTCCGAGAGACTATATAAACCAAATGGAGGATAAACGTGAAAGCAGTATTAATGGATTATACAGGAACGATCATCCGGCAGGCAGGGCCGGAAATCGAAGAAATGATTTACAGAGTTACAAAGAGCACGGATTTTCACAGTGTTCGGGAGGCAATGAAATACTGGTTCCAGAACCTCAATGAATTGGAATGGAAGTGTTCTGGGGAGAATTATGAGGATGAAGACGCACTATGTCTGAGACTGCTGGAACTGTGCAAAAAGGAACATGGTCTGCAGGAGGATCACGAGGCTCTGCACAGGCTGAATCAGGGACTGTGGAGGAATGCGCCTCTGTATGATGATGTGCCCTATTTTTTTGATAACTGTAAACTTCCAATCTATGTAATAACGAATAATTCAAAATGGTATGTGAGTGAGAACCTGAGAAATAAGGGGATTCGCCCGGCTGAAATCATAAGCGCGGATGATGTAAAATCCTATAAACCGCATCCGGAGATATTCTTATATGCCTTGCGGAGAGCAGGACTGTCTTCCGAAGAGGTAATGCATGTAGGTGACAGCTATTATTCGGATGTGCTGGGGGCTAAGAATGCCGGGATATCTGCCATACTGGTAGACCGGGATGGGAAAGATGCCCATGAGGATTGTCAAAAAGCATCAAGTTTGTCAGATATTCTGAAATGGTTGTGAAGAATAAAAGAGCATATAGCATTAGGTAGGACTGTTGTGCCAAATTACGCATCAGTCCTAATTTTAATATAAGAATATAAAATTATTATAGATTGACAAATTATTCAAATAATGCTAAATTGATTGTATGAATATGATTTGCGCATTGGTTTAAATAAATCACATGGAGGATTATATGATCAAGAAGGCATTGAGTCCGCGTCAGCTAGAGGTTATGGAAGCACTGTGGAATTCCCCAAATGGAATGACGGCTTCCGCGATTGTTGAATCCAATGATGAGCTTCAGATTAATACAGTCCAGGCATCGCTCAGGAGCTTGATTAAAAAGAAATATGTAAAAGTAGGGGAGATCGTCTACAGCGGTACTGTTCTGGCCAGGAGTTATGTTCCGCTGGTTAGTAAGGAGGAGTATCTGGAATCAAGATGCCAGGTGCTTACAATCAACGAGCAAAAAGACGAGCAAATGCTTGACGAGATGGAAAAAATGATTGCACAAAGGAGAAAAGAGATCGAAAAGGGGCAATAGTATGGAAGTAACACTCGGACCGTTTATCACATGCTTTGTTACCATACTGTTTTTGACGATATATGTATTTTTCACTATCCATGTCAGGAAAGAAGTATTGTATGGCGGAACAAAGTTGCTTTCTATACTGATTTCTGTAATATTGATCCGAATGTTGATACCGTTTAATTTTCCATTTACCATTACGATTCCGTCACATAAATTATTATCCGTGGAGATAATGGCCTTTGAACACGTATATGGTACAAAAGTCACATGGGTAAATTTACTGTTTATCATCTGGATAACAGGAGCGATCATTCAGATAATACGAATGTTCGTGAAAATGTATAGAGTTAAAACGAGTCTATACCCGTTTCGAATCCGGGATTTGAAGAAATATCCTGCGCTGCATAAGATTCTACAGCAAAACGACGCGTTGCACCTTTCTGTATGTATCATACCGGCCAATATCTCACCCGTTATAATCGGAGTATTTCATCCGATCTTCGTATTGCCAGAATACGATTTCACAGAGAAAGAACTTGTATATGCATGTGAACATGAGATTTGGCATTATAAAAATCATGATCACTGGCTAAGACTTTTTATTGATCTGCTTTTGTGTGTGCAATGGTTTAACCTCTTTGCGTATCTTTTAAACAATGAGCTGGCACTGGGGATTGAAATAGCAAATGACCAGAGGGTTTTGGGGAAGCGTGATCAACTAAATCGAGTGGAGTATGCGGAGTGCATACTAAAAATAGCCAGAAATATAAAAGAGAAACATGGAGAATATATCGGCGTACCTTTTGTTGGCATACGAAATTTTGAAATGAAGACAAGATTGGATTATATTTCATCGGACAAATTCGCTGCCGCAAAGAGAACTGCGCTATCCAAAGTGATGCAGTATATAGTGATTGTGTCAGCGCTTGCGATATCTTTTTGTATCGTTCCAGAAAGGTATCACGTAGATGAAGAGGTGAGGGAAGAGACGGTTGAGATCTCTTTGGATAATTCATTTCTGATAGAAGATAACACAGAATATCTGTTGTTTGTAGATGGAGAGTATAGGTTTTCATTAACATATATTCCGGAAGATTTTAATGATTTACCAATTTATAAAAGGGAGGATGTAGAGCAATGAGAAAATTTAAGAAGTTGATGGCGAGTGCTATAGTGATTGGGGCGGCTGTTTTATCTACACCTGCAGTGATGGCAGAGGAGATAATAATTCCTGCTGAAACACAGATTGAGGGTGATACTGCTGTAATTCAAAGTTATATCTATGAATGGAGATATAAGTTTGAAGGTGAGCATATATATAAGCGTTTGTATAATTGCACAAAGAGTTGCTGGGTAGGTGACTGGATTTTAGTTTACTGATATTGAGAACGAAAAAGACAAATCATCTGGGATATATACGCAATATTAAAAGATTTATTTACCAAATAAAATCTATATTTTTAAGGGCATACCGCATTAGTCAAAAGTATTGACTGGCGGTATCGGTATGCCCGTTTTTATAATCTTAACCGGATTGCAATTTTTGTGTTTATTCATGGGAGAGATATATGTTATATTATGTTCATCAGACATTGCAACGCGAAAAAATGAGGATATAGATTTTGATTGTGGATTTATTTATCTGGGCAAATGTTTCTAAATTACGGGAGAAAAAACATGTTTGGAGCAGGAATTATAGAGATTGACCTTCATGGCTGCAATCAGGAACAGGCAAAAGCAAAAATCGATGAGCAGATCAGAAAAGCAGGAACAAGTACCTACCGGATCCGCTGCATACATGGGTATCATGGCGGTGTCCGCATTCGAAACATGATTTTGGATGAATACGGATATCAGAGGGAACCGAGGGTAATCCGGATTACGCCTGGTGAAAATGAGGGTATTACGGATCTGGTGTTAAGGGAGTTTTAACAGAAATTTATGGGGAGAAACCTATGTTTAGAGATGAAATAATTGCCCACGTGGAGAAAGAATATGGGATCATACCGGACCATCCCTGGAAGAGAGATCCGGACAGTACAGTGTTTCGGCATGAGGATAGCCGGAAGTGGTTCGGCCTTATTCTGGATGTGAACAGGAAGAATATGGGACTGCCCGGGAACGAAAGAGTGGACATCCTGAATGTGAAATGCGACCCGGTTTTAGCGGGATCGCTCTACAATGAAGGTATCCGTCCTGCATATCACATGAATCATACGAAATGGATCAGCATTCTGCTGGATGGAAGCGTGCCCAAAGACCAGATTCTGGGATTGCTTGATCTGAGTTATGAACTGACAAATTCTAAACGGAAGAAAGAATGATAAGGAACAAGGATCGCTCGTGTTATCGCAGTGTTTGCCGCACCCGCAGGGTGTTCCGTATGGAATGTTGCCGCAAGCGGCGTAATGGCTTGCTGCTTGCGTAAATAAAAAACGGAGCAGCTGCCCGGAAACGGGATCAACTGCTCCTATAAAGAAGGAATATTAGCTCCCCTGCTAATGTGTGTTCAGTATAGTACCGGAATGTGAACTTTATGTGTCGGCAATATTAAGAAAAACGAAAGACTATGAAAAGAGGATGACATATGATTATCGTAAGCGAATGTCTGGCAGGGGTTCCCTGCCGGATGAATGGAAAAGAGGAAAACTTCATGAATGATGTTTATTTCAAAAGGGATCAGAAACTCGGAGAGAGATTTGAGTTTCGCAATATCCGCTGGGATGAGGCAGAGCAGGCGGCTGAAATTGAACAGATTTGTTTTCCTCCGAATGAAGCATGTCAGCGGGAAATGATGCTCAGGCGTGTGGCAAAAGCTCCCGAGCTATTTCTTGTGGCGGCAGATAGGCAGACAGGAAAAATAGCGGGATTTTTAAACGGCCTTTCCACAAATGAGAATTTTTTTCGTGATGAGTTTTTCACAAATGAGGATTTGCAAGATCCCAGTGGGAGAAATATAATGCTGCTGGGGTTAGATGTACTTCCGGAATATCGGGGGCAGGGACTGGTCAGAGAACTGATGCGTCAATATATTTGTAGAGAACGGGAAAATGGGAGACGGATGCTCCTTTTGACTTGTCTGGATTCAAAGGTGCAAATGTACAGGAAGATGGGGTTTTGGGATGAGGGAATTGCAGATTCTTCCTGGGGCGGCGAGCAGTGGCATGAGATGAGCTGCGTGATTAATATATAGATGAAAAACGGTGGATTTTGTACGCAGGGAAGAGACTAGAGACGGGGCTGTCGCAATAAAATGCTTAGTGCGACAACCCCAAATTGCTATTTTTCACATCCCTGGCAGGATACCGGGGCATCGAAGCTGGGGTTGAAAGCGTAGAAGTTCTTGCTGTCCAGATCATCCTGGACGGAGCGCAGCGCTTCCCCAAAACTGTTGAATGTAAGCGGCGGAAAATAGTCGTATTTATGGGGATTACGCCAGAGATGGATGACAAATTGACTATAATATATATCAAAAATACTCACATTGCAACAAAAAAAGGACTCGGTCTAAGTATCGGGTCTATTTTTTGTATTTTTGAATTTTTGAGACAGAACCTGCTCAGATCATATATAGTATTGGAAAGAAGCTTTTTTGGGACGCAAAATGTCGTGTATCGACAGGAGAAATTTTATCAGGGCGAGGTCAAAAAATATTTAATAAAACAGGGCGTTTTGTGGCGATTGAAACAAAAGCTCCGAAAGGGTGGCACACGGAACAGCAGATCAAGATTAATGCTGATAAATGGCATAATACTTGATTTTGTGAAGAAATAGATGTATAATTATGACAATAAGTGCGAATACTTTGCATGGAGGTAATGAAAATGCTTCTGAATTTTTCTTGTGATAATTTCAAATCCTTTCGAGATGGATTTGAGTTTAACATGATTCCGGAGAGGAGAATGACGGAACTGGATTATAGTATCCTGACTGAGCAGATGGCAGACCAGAAAGAAACTGGTCTGTCCGCCTCTGTTATATATGGACCGAATGCAGCTGGTAAAACCTCCATTGTAAATGCCATGTCCTGCATGCGACAGATGATTCTTCGCGGTAATATCCGGGATGCAGTAGAGGATCGAAGTGGAGATCACGTGAGCGGTAACCTTGTTCTTACACCTTTTGCATTTCGGGATGATGCGGAGCCGGTACGTTTTGATGCCACTTTTACTTTTCATGGTATGAAGTATCGCTATGCGATTGCTGTGTTCCTTGGTGCATTTCTGGAGAAGGATGCAGAGAGGTATATCGATCAGG
>CACYXH010000114.1 GCA_902778245.1 uncultured Lachnospiraceae bacterium
CTGTAATGCTGATTTTTTCAATTTGAATGGAACTCATTGTCATTCCTCCAGTGCCTTCCGCGCCATTTCCTTATACTCAGTCACCGCATCCTCCGGTCCCTCGATCCGGACCTTGCCTCCCCACTGGAACACCCAGCTGTAGAAAGTGGGGGAAGTGCAGACCTTCACTTTCGTCCGGAAGTGCTCCGAATCGGCTTTCTTCACGGTGATATCCATGCCGAATTTATCCAGGACACCCTTCATAACTTCATTATTGCAGAGCAGAGTCACGTCCTCTGGCTCTTCGTTGTCATACATGCGGAAGACTTCCCGGGTGTAGCGGGCCACATCGAAATCCTCCGGTGCCGGCTGCGCGTCATCCCGCAGAATATCCGGCGTTTTCAAGATCCTGTCCACGCGGTAGGTCCGTGTTTCCTCCTGTTCATGGTTCCAGCCAACCAGGTAATAATAGTCGCCGTTCCAGATCATGGTGTAAGGGCTGACGATATATGGCTTTCCGTCATTTCTAAGGATCTGTTTCTTCCTGCCGTCAAAATCAGTGTAGAAGAAGGAGATCTGCTTCCCGGCATTGATCGCCTCATTGATGGCGTCAACAATGTAATAGCCCTTCTCGTTTGCTGATCTGACCCGACCGGATGTATGCAGATTTCTCTTGAGCTTTGCCGCGCTGACTTCACTGGTCAGTTTCAGGAGCTTATCCACCAGCAGGCGGCTTTTCTTCTCCGTTATAAACTTGGATGACTCCACCGCATCGATCAGGATCTTCAGCTCCGGCAGCTCGAACTGGCTGTTTTCAAGATAATATTTGTTCTGCCTTGACCGTCTGGCATGCACATCAAAACCGGCCGCTTTCAGCATCTCAATGTCGCCTGGCACGGTCGTCCGATGCATGGTGATACCGTGCTCCTTCTCCATGATGTTCCGGATCTGGTTGGTCGTCAGCTGGTGTTCCGCATCAGTATGCTGCAGAAGAAGCTGGTACATATACAGGACGCGCAGTCGGATGTCGTTCCAGTTCAGGTCCGGATCCACCTCGATCGTGGTGGCCGCCTTCTTTGCTTCCTGATCTGCCTTGATTGCGGCAGCAATGGTCTCGGCAGCAAGACGGGAGCCAGCCGCACTTGGCTGCTGGCCGTCTTCGGCGTAAAGATCCTGTGATTCAGACAGTTCATAGAATTTATGCCCGACATCCGCGATCAGCACATCGTTCTGATCTGCGGCTTCCCTGTAAGCATCATATAATCCTTCGGTCATCTCCTCATAGCTCATCTCCATATCGGCAAGTGCCTGGCTGTTCCTCTTATAACGCCTTCTTCTTTGATCCAGGAACACAGGCGTCCCACATTCTTCAGGAAAGAATTTCGGGAAGTGACCGGCCCGTTACTCATTTCCTGCAGGACTACGTAATCCCAGAATTCATTCTCCAGGGCGGCCTGTGTCTTCGCACCGTTCTTCGTCTTCGGATTGAGCTGCTCCGCAAGGCGAGCGCCGCCGCGGGTATGATGCACTACCTCCGCGTCAAGCAATTCCGCCAGCATGGCAGGCATGTCATTTGCAAATGTAAAGCTGTTGCCAAACATCAGGATACGCATGGTAACTCCTCCATAACCCTATTCATCGCCGTTTAACCCATCTGCCAGATTTCATATCCCTGGCGTTTGGCAGAATCATAGACCGGCAACATATTCTTTTCCAATATCGCAGTAAACTCATTTCTGGTATTTCCCTGCCGATATAACTCTTGTCCGGCCCAGATCGAGTGCAGGTTATCCCGCCAGCAGCCCTCATACAGCTTTCTGATCTCTGCCTTTTCCTGTATCAATTGGTACAGAACAAATTGGTTCTCGGAAAATCTTCGAAAGAACGGATCCCAGAGAGGCAGCCGATTGCTCTTCGACGAATTCAGAGAAGAATCCATGGGCATAAGATTCCACAGTTCATCATTCATGACGAAAGACCAGGGAATGAAGTGATCAATATCATATTTTTTCGGCTGTATCTGCTCCCCGGTAAAGACATCCCGTACCTCATGACAGGCTATCACTCCTTCCCAAAGTTTACGAACCTTGCCGAGCTTGCGCATTTTTTCATCCATCGGTGCCAGTTTATAGACAAGGCCAGGCACTTCCGGATTATTATTTTGAAGCCATCTTACTTTTTCGTACTGAATCCAACCCAGAATCGATACGGTGTTATCCTGAATCATCTGAATCCAGTCAGAATGAAATCGGACTTCTTTCTTTAATCTGCTGCCGGTTCCGAGTGTATAGGGAAGCGCCCTTATGTTATTGTTAAATGCCTCAATATAGGCAGTCATGCGATGCACAGAATCCCAGTTTACTATTTCACCGGCATTAGCAAAAAAACCAGCAAGCGCTCTGTACGGCACCATGTTCGTCAGCTGTTCTTTTGATTTCTGAAGTTCTTTGTCGTATCGTCTGATCTCGTTTCGGATTTCAACTTTTGAAGCGTTCGCAGTCAGGTGACTCAGCTCCGAAAGCCTCAAGATCGTCCGTTCAAGACCATCGCGTACGGTGCCATCACCGCTAAGGCCGCTCAGGTGAATGTGAAATTCACGAACGGAATACCAGGCATTGCAGATCATTTCATCGATGATCTCATTAAAAGTCGTTTCTGTAACGCCGGCTGAGATCATGCATTTCACCGGGATACCCGTTAATGCGGATGCCTTTCTACACAGTTCCTCGGATCCGTCCGAGGGATTCACGCGGTATCCCTTCTCCAGAAATGCCTTAGTGTCCCTGCCGGAGCCGCAGCCAAGATCAAGAATATACGCACCTTCCGGCAATTCCTTCAGGAACCGGCTTCGAATATCCTTCATATCCACACCTACTGTACTGTCTGTAAAGGAATCCGCATTTTCCTCGTAATAAAAAAGCGTTTCCGTCATCTTCTTCATTTTGAATCAGCCTTTTTTGATTGTTTTCTCGATTTCTTCTATGACCAGTACATCAGCCGGCAGCCAGTTTACCTGACGCAGATTCTCAAGCGGGAGCCATCTGGCTGCTTCATGCTCCAAAAGTGTCAGATGCCCTTCTTTCACGCTGCACCAATAGCATGCCATTGACAGATGAAATTCCGGATAGTCATATTCGACCGTTGTAAGAAAGTCTTCTACCGATATATCCGCTGCGAGCTCTTCACGGATTTCCCGGGCAAGGGCTTGCTTGGGTGTTTCACCGGCCTCGATTTTCCCACCGGGAAATTCCCACCAATCTTTATAGTTGCCATATCCGCGCTGGGTTGCAAATACTTCATCATCTCTTCTGATGATTGCCGCAACCACATGTATATTCTTCTTTTGGTTCTCCATACTTTTAAGTCCTGCTTTCCTACAGATCACTTCGTCAGATAGTCGTAAATATCGTTCCGAACCGTGTGTGCCAGCCGCATACGAAAGTTCATGATCGGCAGAAGCCTGCCGTTCTTATCTGCTATCGTAGTCTCCTGCCAGGCGATCGGTTTCACACGACCCATGTAATAGAAATCCGTGCCTTCACCATCACTCTTTTTTATGAACAGGTAGATTTTCAAACCATTCTCATCATGATGAATGATCTCCTGACTTTCCGTGCTGTCCAAACTGACACGGCTTCTTGTCATCCAGCTGAACACCTGTGGATCAATAAACTGATCTTCATATTTCGTTGTTTCAGAAATATCGTCTTTCTTCTCATACGTAACAAAGATCGGACAGGTCCCATACTTGATGCGGTAGCCATATATTGTTGAACTGTCATCTTTTTCCCAATTCAGGATCCGACAGACATCCCGTCTGGAATATTTCTGATATATAACCAGATTATCCTCATCCGTGTCAGAATAAGTGTCGGAATAACGGGACAACCCATAATGAATCAGGTCGGCTGCTGCATCTCGGAACTGCATTTCAGACCGACTCATTCGGGAAAGTCTTCTCAGATAACACGCACAGCGGCGTACCTGCTTATCACGGAAATCTTCTGATTTCTCAAAGAAAGAAACCAAAGAATACTTTCCTTTATCAGCCTGTGTATTCAAGAAGGTTTTGTCCAGGATACCAAGCGCGGATTTGTAATCCTCATCACGAAGCGCTGTGTTATAAGCCTGCATCCTGGTTCTTGTCCGCTCGGGATCCACACTGCCTTCCTCTAAAAGTTCCTGAAGCATAAGCAGTTCGTGAGGACGTTTTCCATTTGCGATCTGAGTACAGATAAAATCCAGAGTCTGGTTTTGCTTTTCCGAGAATTCTTCCAGCCCGCAGTCCTTATCGACGGCACGAACAAACCGATAGTACGACGCCTTTTTATAATCGATAAACAAGATCGGATCAATCTCTCCGTGGCGGTAAAACTCATCTGCTGTCGGCATCCGGCCGAGCCTATCCCGCAGATTAAAGTACTTCTCCTTTAAGAATTTCAGCGGAGTCGTGGACTTATCAATAGCAGAGAAGATCGTTTTCCTGGAGATCTCGTCAAAATGAATCGTGGAACATCCCGGAATAACACTCGAACCTTCCATGAGATACTTCCGCATATTGTCCTTGTTATAGGTACGGTCGCCCGAAAGTGCGATGGGGATCAGAAAGTTATTCGCATAATTGCCGATAAAATCAAGAATGACGACAAACTCCTTGTCATCCTTCTTTCTGAGTCCTCTGCCGAGCTGCTGAATAAACACGATAGCACTCTGGGTCGGTCGCAGCATGATGACCTGATTGATCTCCGGGAGATCGACACCTTCATTGAAAATATTGACGGTCAGGATATAGTCCAGTACGTCCACTCGCGAGTCGCTGACCAGACGATCCATAGCCTCCTGTCTGTCCGCATCGGAATCACTTCCGGAGAGTGCAAGCGTTCGAAGTCCCTTTTCATTAAACTTCGAAGACAAGATCTCTGCCTCTTTTACAGAAGAACAAAAGATCAATCCTTGACGCGGTTTCCGGAATAACCATAATAATCTGCCTGCCTGATCACGTAGTCGACACGCTCGTCACTTGTCAGCATGTTAAATACGCGGTAATCGCCCTGCTCCGCACGTTTGATCAGCTCATCTGCATCTGCGTCTGCGTCAAAGGCGATGTCTCGGATTCCAAAATAATGAAACGGACAGAGCAGGTCATTCTCCAATGCCTGCTGCAGACGGATCTCATAGATTATATTATGGTCAAACAACTCATATATATTACCAGTGTCCGTCCGATCCGGTGTCGCGGTCATCCCAAGCCAGAAACCAGGCTTAAAGTAGTTCATTACTTTCTGATAACTGGCTGCCGCAGCATGATGCACTTCGTCCAGAACAGCAATTTGATAGTCATAAGGATGAAAGCGCTTCAGCACATCGTCCCGGGAGATCATCGTAATCATGGCAAATACAAAATCTGCCTGCTCTATTGCCTGATAATCCTGATCTTCTCCGGTCAGGAGTGCCATTTTCTTTCCGCTGCCGAAAACATGACGATACGATTCCAGCGCCTGTCTGAGGATCGTTTTTCTGTGAACAATAAACAATACTTTTCCGGAAGGTTTCAACGCATCTCTTACACCAAATGCAGATGCATAGGTTTTACCCGTACCAGTTGCGGAAATGAGAAGTCCCTTCTGTTCACCCTTCTGAAAAAGCGATTTTAGGCTGCCTATAAAACCGACCTGCATACTGTTCGGCTGCAGGCGGTAGGCGGTGGCGGAAGGTGTCTTTTCTTTCCTTACAATCTGCTGCTGCTTTTTGACCGCCTCATATCTTGTTCGATACTCTTCATAGAACAGCTCATAATCCAGAGATTTTTTGCTGTTCCACAAAAGCTCAAATTCCGAGCATACCTTTTCGGCAAACTCTCCCTGCTTTGTTGAGACGATCTTCGCATTCCACTCCTGATTCACAGTCAACGCATACTGCGTCATATTTGCACTGCCGATCAGTATTCTGTACAAGCCGTCTTGTCTGAAAATGTAGCCCTTTGTGTGGAATCCAGGTCCATCTCCGGTCTGAAACATCCGAAGCGAAACATTCCTTAAGTCCGATAACGTCTTCAATGCTTCCGGCTCACTAAAGCATAGATAGTCTGTTGTCAGGATCCTGCCGTTTACACCTCGCTGTTCCAGTTCTTTCAATATCTGTAACAGCGGAGTGATTCCGCTTTTTGTGACAAACGCAACGCTGATCGCAAAGGAATCACAGGATGATAATTCCCGCTCTAAAACAGAAAGGACTTTTTGACCCGCGCGATAGCTGTTTACGATGAATTCGGGTTTATAAGCGAGATTCGAGTCTGTATGAAAATCAATAAAGGCTGTTTCCGCGCCTTTTCTCAATTCTGTACTTGCATCCACAGTATAGATTCTGTCATTATTCATAAAAGCATGATCACCTGCGCTTTACATATTTCCCACTCTTAATTCGTGCATCTTTCGGCTTCTGGGCATCTGCAGGAACAGTCCAGTAAGCGCCCATCTTGTATGCACCGGGTATTCGCCCCTCTACACATAACCTTTGGATACGTCTTCCCGTAATGCCCCATTTTTCAGCAGTCTGACTCACTGATAAGTATTCCATAATGATCCTCTTTGCTTCTAATATATCTCCATTAGTTATAAATATATATGCCGATTCTGATTATATCCCGAAGTGCGAATAATGTCAATTCTGTGGTGTCGCTCTCGGTCGACATCCGAACAGTTTTTGAAGGTAAAACTATATTATTTCTAAAACCACTACCTCGCAAGCAGGGTCTCGGGTCACCCCCAAGCCTTTTTCGCAGCCTTCCGCGATCGAAAAACTTGTTGGGATCACAACTGGTGCCAGGCACCAATGTGGTCAATTTAATGTCAACTTATCAGGGAACTGATATGGAGAGGATATATTTCTCTATGGGAAGACAGCTTGATGTATGGGAATATTCGGCTTAAAAGAACGATAAACCTTACGCAAACAAGCTATCCACCATAGATAGCTGAAAATAATGACAGGTATCAGCATTATGTCGTCTCAGATAGAACTTTTCCTGTTATTGAAGTGCGATCGGCTTCGCCGGTTCGGCTTTTGCGGTCGCTTGTATTTTCTCCCGGGCTGTATCTGAGACTTGTTTCTACAGGCATGCTCAAAAATATCGTCTATAGCAGACAGATCCGTCAATCCGAACAGTATCTTTGGAAGTGTTCGTTTTATACTTCCAATAACGAATGACCGGTTTGACTGATAACGGAACCTGTTCGTTGCTGGTGCATTTTGCTCTATGACTTCATCGGCAGCATTTTTGATCAAAGAAGACAGATTTGAGAGTAGTAGATTAATAAAAAATTCCTGCTGGATCGAAATAGAGGTTGCACCACTGAATTCTTCTATATTAAGGCGGTATTTCAGTTCGTGATATTTTGTTTCAACTGGCCACCGGAGAAAGTACAGTTCACGAAACATATCGACGGTGATTGCTGTATCAAAGAGATTGGTTGCAAGATATTCTTTTTCTCCTGTGTCAAGGGTGACTTCAATCACCCGGATAGAGATATCCTGCGTACCTTCCATTGTATTTCCTTTCAGGATAGTGACAGTGTTTTCGTGACAGGATTTAGACAAGGTATAGTTATCTTTAAGGCGCATCAGGCAGAAATGGCCATGTGCCACGCAGTATCGGAACAGTTTTTCCGAATAATAGCCCCGGTCAAATATAACGATGGAATCTTCGTATATATCAAGAGCCTCCAGCGTTTTAAGATGTTCCAATGCGGCGCTGCGCTCGGAAGCGAGATACGGATTGATGCTGGCATGGACAATATAATCATCAAGGACATCATAGACAACGGAGCCAAGAGCCATGGTCCAGCGACGGTCGGGGTTTTGCCAGCTGAACATTTGACCGAACTCCTCAAAATTACTATTGGAATTGGGGAGCTGCAGCTTTGAGCCATCGATAGCAAAAATATGATATCCGTGCCAAAGTTTACGATTTGTGATATTCTTATAAAAGAGATCGACGGAAAGATTAAAGATCTCTAAAAAAAGGGATGGTCTGATACCCTGGCGGGCTTTTGAGAGGGCTTGTTTCGAGATGTTGGGGAACGACTCGGGACCCAGGGTTTCGACTAATCCCGCGATATTCTGGAACATGGAAGATTTTGTCGTAAAAAGTTTCCAGACAAGCAGGGGACTTAAGGAATTCTTTGATTGTAGTGATGATGAGTTTACAGATTTCGTTTTTCGACATAGCAATACCTCCACAAAATAATCTTCGGGCCGCCGCAGCGGACGATACTTTTAAACAACAGGCCGCGAAGCGGCCGCATTTTGGGGAGAATTTGTCAAGTGTTTTTTTAAAAAAACATAAAAAATGCAAAAAAAATAAGCCCAAAAGGCTTAAAAACAGCCTATTGAGCTTAAGTTGACCACATTGGTGCCAGGCCCCTTCGATTAGCAAACCATTAGCAATGCTAATATTTGGGAAGGAACTTGCTGCAACTACCTGAACATAAAACGTTGGCTACCATTCCTGTTTCGGAGCAAGAATGATGGTCAATATTCAGTTGATCAGATTACTTTTATGATACATGAGTTATAGCCAGAAGTCCATTGCTTTTAGGCTATTTTCCGCGATTTTGTGAGCACCCGCCAGAAAAAAAGGAATCTGTCTTTCCTCCGTGGGACGCGCTTGCAGCGTGGTCAATTACATGTTCAAAATGGCGTTCAAATATCCGAATGCGTATAAATGAACATCTTCACGGACTTCCCATCGATGTTCTTCTGCTCATACGTTTCCCGAAAGCTGACTGGATTACGGATGATGCCTGCCCTGTCATATATGTAAAAGTACAGACGGCTGCAATCATAATGAACCATATCAGACGCGATTTCTTCACTGAGCTGCCTCTCAGTCATGCTTTCACGTGTACATTTGAGCTCAATCACAGCAGACTCAGAGTCTATGACAATATCCTTTCGGACCGCATGATGTCCGGTATCCTGAACGCTTTCTATCCTGGCATCCGGAAATACCGGCGATACTGCCGCGAGCATCAGCTTCTGCAGATCATACTCATTTTCAATACCGAATCCTGTCAGATGCTCTTTGATACCATCACTGCATCTCTCATGGATCTCAGTTTTGTACAGATTTCTGCAGAACATATGGAAGTTCTGCAATAGTTGCGCAATTCGGTCTGCCGCTGTCCTATCAGCATCCGCCTCCAGTAGTCTGCAATATTCCACAACGGCAGTCTTTCCGGCGGCAAGGTCTTCTTCTGCTTCACGTTCTGAAAATCTGTTATTACGCAGCGCAGAGATCTCTATCAGTTTCTGTGCTTTATCGGGTTCCCCTGCGGCGCGTAGATAGTCCGCCAGTTCCTTCACCGCCTGGTTATACGTCTGGACGGTTTCTGCATTTTCTATTTTCTCAGTCAGGTCATGCAGCATGCTTATCACCTCTTCCCCACCGCAGATAGAACAGGAACAATGACTCCAGGATATATAACGTGTTGTCCTTCCACTCAAGTACTTCATAGGAGCGGTCATAGGCATTCAGGACTTCCTGCAGATTCTTCAGATATCCCTTGATTGAATTGACAGCAGGCTTGCTCTCATCCTGAATCAGACGCATAATTCTTTCGCACAGATCCTCAATTGAAATGCTGGCAAACGGTGGATCCAATGCCAGCGCCTCCAGTATAAGGCCATAAAGATCCACTTCTCCAAGTCGCTCTGTATGGTACACAGAACGTTTCTGTCCTCGTGAACTTTTTCCCTTTTGAATCACACTGACCACCTTATCATAGTCAAGATTCAATGTAGAAAAGCGAAAAGCATCTTTGACAAGTGCGTTGTCGATCTCTTTCAGTTTTCTGCTTTCGGCAAGAATGCAGATATTCAGACAGATCAGCTGCATCAGCTGAGGGGAAGAAATGCTTTCTTTTGCAAGCATCTCTACGATCTCAACCGGCACTGCCATCTCCAGCTCCTCAAATCCTTTTTGGGGAATCTGCTCCAGATCCGCTTTGCTCCATGCCAGCATATCTATAATGCTGATTCGCCCCTGCAGGTCTGGATTTGTCCGGATCGTATCATCAACGCGATGAGGCAAAGAAGCAATGATGATGCGAAGCCCCTTTCTGATAGCGTCTTTGAATTGTTGTGCCATGAAGGTCTGCATTTCCTCAGTGGCATAATGAAAATCATCCATCAGTAGAACCAGATCATGGTCTTTAAAATAGTTCAGGACGCTTTCTTTCGTTAGTAAATAGGTTTCCTCCATATAATTGAGCTTTTGGTCTCCCGCCTTGGTAGTTCCCTCGCGCGGCATTCCTGCTTTCATGCCGATCTCCATCCACAGGCGGGACGGTTCCAGCATATCCGATCCGGATATTTCCACGAGGTGTTCCAAACCGATTACCTTCTCACAGAGAACCGTTTTGCCAATCTTTGACGGCCCGGAAATAAGCGTCAGATATCC
Source organism: uncultured Lachnospiraceae bacterium (assembly GCA_902778245.1). GTDB lineage: Bacteria > Bacillota > Clostridia > Lachnospirales > Lachnospiraceae > Merdiplasma. The sequence continues at coordinate 10,439 of CACYXH010000114.1, forward strand.
GCTGACATTCAAAGCCTGCTTTAACCTCTCTTCATAAGTAAATCCGGAATCCATCACTCGTGTAATATAGGTGCTGTCCGGCAAAGCGCCAGGGATAAATACTTCGTTTGGCTTCTTCATACCATCATCTCCTGTCATTTGGATAAGACTATTATATCACTTTTGGCAGGTTTTACAATAGATTAAGTGTATTTAAGCATATTTTAGACTTTTAAGTGTATTTTAGTGTTTATTAGATTTTTAACTACATGTTCTTGAATGATGCAAGACTGAGTCGGCATTGCCTCCGGGATGATCCTCTTCATCTTCGTCTTGTATAGTGGTCAATCGCATACTCAAAATGGCGTTCAAAAGCCTCAATTGCCCTTCGGCTCAGGTCATCATCCCTCAGCATATCAAAGGCATGCATATTCGTATGGTAAACATCCACTTCAGCTTCCACATCGGCTTTCTGCAGATTTCATCCAGCAGATCCTGCTTATCCCAGTTCAGATACTCCTTTTCTCGTTCTCAGATCCATCATTCATCCGGATCTCCCAGCCCGTAATAAAGCATCTCATTATACCTGGCGTTCGCTTCTTCGCTGGCCTTTTTCTCACGCCAGGCACCAATGTGGTCAATTTAATATCAACTTATCAGGGAACTGATATGGAGAGGATATATTTCTCTATGGGAAGACAGCTTGATGTATGGGAATATTCGGCTTAAAAGAACGATAAACCTTAC